>NZ_JXQC01000002.1 GCF_001305965.1 Erythrobacter sp. SG61-1L | reverse complement strand
GATCGACCGCGAGTTGGGATGGGATGCCGTCGTGCCGCGCCAGGACCAGGTGTTTGAGCTGTGACGGAACGACAGGACATCGTGTCGGCCGCGCGGCCGCGCCACCGCGTTCGACGGTTGCGGCTCCATAGCCAGCATCAGGTGATTGTCGTGATGCGCGCGGACTGCGACGTTTGCCGGTCCGAAGGACTGGCGGCCCGTTCGCAAGTCCTGGTGACTCATGGCGAGCGGCATATCCACGCGACCTTGTTTCAGGTCGAGGGCGAGGGGATGCTTGCGCTTGACGAGATCGGCCTGTCGGAGGCGGCGTGGACGCTGTTGGGCGCGGCCGATGGCGATGAAGTCGAGGTGGCGCATCCGCCCGCTCTGGAATCGCTCGCCGATGTGCGGCGACGCATCTATGGCAACAGGCTCGATGGTCCGGCGCTTTCGGGAATCGTGCACGATGTCGTCGATGGCCGCTACAGCGATGTCCATCTGTCATCCTTCCTTACGGCAAGCGCGTCGCTTCCGCTCGACAGGCAAGAAACCGTCGCGCTCACGCGCGCGATGGTGGATGTCGGCGATCGGCTGCGCTGGGACGTGCCGATCGTCATGGACAAGCATTGCATCGGCGGCCTGCCCGGCAATCGCACCACGCCGATCGTCGTCGCGATCGTTGCCGCGAACGGCCTCACCATGCCGAAAACCTCGTCCCGCGCGATCACCTCGCCGGCGGGCACGGCCGATACGATGGAAACGCTCGCGCCGGTCGATCTCGACATACCGGCGATGAAGCGCGTCGTGGAAGCGGAAGGCGGGTGCATCGCGTGGGGCGGTGCGGTTCGCCTCAGCCCGGCGGACGATATTTTCATCCGGGTCGAACGCGAGCTGGACATCGATACGGAGGGCCAGCTTATCGCTTCTGTCCTGTCCAAGAAGATCTCGGCAGGGGCAACCCACGTCGTCATCGACATCCCGGTGGGCGCAACCGCCAAGGTGCGAAGCGCCGAAGCGGCCGACCATCTTGCCGATCGCATGACGGCCGTTGCCGCGCGGTTCGATCTGGCGGTGAGCTGCCTGCGGACCGATGGATCGCAGCCCGTGGGGCGCGGCATCGGACCTGCGCTCGAAGCATTCGATGTGCTGGCCGTGCTTCAGAATGCCGCTGACGCGCCGGACGATCTGCGCCAGCGGGCGGCGCTGCTTGCTGGCGCGGCGCTTGAAATCGGTGGAGCTGCGCGCACGGGCGAAGGCATGGGGTTTGCCCTTGCGACGCTGGCCGACGGTCGTGCCTGGGCGAAGTTCGAGGCGATCTGCCGTATGCAAGGTGGCCTCCGAACGCCGCCCAAGGCGTCGCATGTTTACGCGCTCGTCGCCCCGATCGCCGGTCGCGTGGTCCATATCAACAATCGCAAGCTGGCGCGGCTCGCCAAACTCGCGGGAGCGCCTGACATCAAGCAAGCCGGTGTCCTGATGAAGGCCCGGCTCGGCGAGGATGTCGATCGCGGACAGCCGCTCATGGAGGTTCATGCGGCCAGCGCCGCCGAACTCGCTTACGCGCTCGATTATGCGGCGCGTGCCGGCGACATCGTGCTGGTCGAGCCATAGGAAAGGGATTCACGCAGATGCAATCACGTCCTCCCGTCGATCTCGCTCAGGAACAGCGGCGGATATTGCGTAATAGCACGTTCGCGCTGCTGCTCTGCGTTCTCGTTCTGACCGCCGCTCATTGGAGCATTCCGCGCCTGTTCCGGATGCCCGGCGACGATCTTGCCAGTCTGTTGACCTTTTGGGCGGGCTGTGCGCTGCTGACGGTGCTGTGGGTCGTCGTCGGCTTCGCCATGGTGGCGCGCGGGAGGCGGCATTCGCCCGACGACATCGGCGGGTCCGCCTTCGCGCCCCCCAGCCCGCGCATAGCCATTCCCGTCGCTTTCCTGCAAAACACGCTCGAACAGGCGTTCATAGCCGTGATCGTACAGATTGCGATTCTGCTGCTGGTGGGCGCTCAGATGGCGGCGCTGGTCGCTGGCCAGGTATTCTTGTTCGCGATTGGCCGGATCACGTTTCTCGCGGGCTATCCGAAAGGAGCGGGCGGCCGCGCCTTCGGTCTGGCGGTCACGGCGCTGCCGACGCTCGCTGGTCTGGTCGTGGCGTCAGGCGCGCTTGTCAGTGCGCTGCTGGCGCGTCTGATGTGAGCGGCCGATGATGATGAAAAAGCATCGATCACCCGCTGATATACCAGGAAAACTCCGGACATTCCGTGAACTGCCTGGTGGCATTGCCGAACAGCCTTTCGCGCAAGCTCCGTTCGCTGCGGGCTCCGGAGACGACGATATTTGCGCCTGCCGCAAAGGCGTGGTCCATAATCACGTCGCCGGGGCGGCCTTTGGGATCGGGAAGGTGTATCGGCTTCGCCGGCAAGTCGGATCGCCTGAGAAAGTCCGCGATCTCGTCGAGCCTACGGCCCGATACCTCGTCGCCGACGCCGACGATATGGATTTCGCGGGCCAGGACCAGCAGGGCGCGAGCCGAATGCAAAGCCCTGCGGGCTGCGGCGCAGTCCTTCCAGGCGACAACTGCCACATCGATGTCACTTGGCTCGATGTCGCTTTTCAGCCTCAGAACCGGGGTTCCCGAACGAACCGCAAGATCGATGGGATCGGGCGTGACGCAATGCGCGCTCGTCTGTGCGATCGTGACGAGCAGGTCAGCGGTATAGAGATGGTCGATAAGCGCCTCGTTGGGCTGACCGACGCCGCTGCACCAGTCCAAATCAGGGCTTTGCAGGGCCTTTTCGCCGATCCGCCGCACCGTCGCGAGTTCGGTTTCCATGCGCTGTTCCAGCTCCGACGTGACGAGCGGATTGAGGATCGCGGACTGGACGAAATCTGCGGTCCGGGGCCAGGCATAGGAAACACAGGACAGCCGTGCCTCAAGCGGTGCGTTGATATGGGCGGCCCACGCGAAAAGAGGGGCAATATTATCTTTCGGGCACGCCTCGATCAGGATGTCCTTGATTGGCATTTCGGCTCTCCAGGCGACGGGCCACGCGATTTGGCGACGGCTCTAGCGCGAAGCGGCAGCTTAAACAGAAGCTGCGATCTGGTCATGAAAAATTGCCTGAAAATCTTCTGTGACGCTGATTTGTCAGGATGCGTCAGGGCTACGCTATCATCTGCGATTTTCGTGCTGATCACATTTCTCAAGAAGAGACAGTTGCAAGGGCGCTGGGTTCAAGTCTGTCACATAGCTGCCAATAGTTTCGAGCGCGATACCAAGATTAATTCCACGGTTTCGGTGGGCCACCGCTTTAAGAAAAGCATAATGCTCGTTCGGGATGTGCAGAGCGATTTGTCTAAGTCTGTCGTAATCGCGAGGCGGTGGCGGTGCGATCAGTTCGTCAATCGAACAATTCGCCATCGCCTTGCGGATCATCGCCGAAGCAACACTGTCTAGCCCACGCATTTTATAGAGGAGTTTTAGGTATTTGAGACGCTGACCGAAACTCTCCGGGATCTGTAGCTTACATTGCACGAAGCCGGCGGCAGACAATGCCTGTCGTTTTCGTTGCATACAGGCCGCCGGTGAGGTGCCGACAGGATCTGGATTTGCACGTCGCGCCATGACCAGTGCGTTATGGCGAAAGGGAAGGCTTGTCAAAATGATGCCTAGAAAAAGTAGTTAAGCGGATAATGTCGCGTTGGCTGTGTAAAACGCTATAAAGCCGCGTTCTGTAAGGGGCGGTGCTTTACGAAGGACGGACGGAACGACCACATGGCGCGATATTTGAGGCTTGATGAGGCAGCATCAGAGCTGACAAAACAGTTGGGCGCCAACTGTAAAAGACGGCGTGACGCATTGGGAATGTCTCAGGCAGAGCTAGCCGAGCGATCGGGCGTCGCTGCGTCGCATATATCCCATATCGAGCACGGCACGGCCAATCCAACGCTGGAGGTTCTGGAAAATCTGGCCGAAGGGCTGCAAACCACGGTTATTGAACTCTTGACTATAGAAAAAACCCCGAGAATTGAGCAATCTTAGCTAGACAGAGCCAAGGGGCGGGCTAGTCTGGCAGGTCCCAAATAAGGTTCGGGTGATGAAGCCATGAAGGGGCAAAATAGGGGGGATAGAGTAAACAGCGTTTACGCGGCTCTCCTTATGCGCGCCAAGTCTGAGGCCGATAAGAAGAACCTGACTATGCGCGATTTGGCCGCGCTAAGCGCCATCCCTGAGACAAGGCTGCGCGCAATTTTTGAAGATAGCGCCAGGCAAGTTACCCTCCGGGAACTGGTGGCTTTGTCAACCGCGCTCGAAATTCCTGTAACGGCATTGATTTCACCGCTCCGCTGAAGCGGGAGCGGGTATTGCATGTCGCCTCATATAATCGTGAAGGGTCGTTCGCGGGATTCCTAGCTCTGCCGCAACCGCCGTGACGTTTGCGCCTTCAGCACCTAACATCATCTTTATCTCAGGAAGCCGATCAGCCGAGATTCGCGGCTTTTTGCCTGTCTTTGCGCGCGGTGGATGCGTTTTCATTCCGTGCATGCGCCGCCAATGATCGTCGAGCGCCACCAGCAAGCGGAACGGCTCATCATATTTTGCGTCGGGATCAAGGACAATGCGAGGGAAAAAGAACTCGATCGTGATGCCCTTGCGGAGCAATCGGACGATCATACCGACCAGCCTTTCCGTGTTCACGGGAAGGCAGGTTAAATCATAGATCTTGATTCTATCGCCGCGACCCAATTCGTAGCCGCTTTGGGCGAGCTTCTTCGGCAGGTCGAGAAAGCTGGTCTTTCCCGCCTCCACAATCAAGTCGCCCTCCGCTTCGCATCTCGCTCGTTGCTCAGCGATCGAAGGGGACAGGTTCGTTTCTGCCAGGAACAAAATAGAGGTGGGCAAGGGTTCTACCTGATGACGAAACAGGCCGAACAGATGTCCGGCTCGCGGCGGTGAAGCCTAGGCAATAGCCCTCATGGCATCAAGTAGGCACGGCCGACGCCGCAATTTTCCTCGCCTTGCCCTTCGTGTCAGATCGCCGGATTTCCCCAAACTGTATGCGCCTTGCTGCTCTGTCGGATTTGTATTATAGACTATATCCGACATATGGGGAGAGGTGATTAGTGGGGTTGGACGGGGCGATTTTGACGGCGTTATTGCAAGCCTGTGCGCCCACTGTTGCGCCCGAAACCATGGTTGCCGTGATCCGTGTGGAATCCGAAGGCGATCCGTTCCGAATAGGGGTCAATTCAGGTGGGGCGATCCGGCGCCAGCCCTCCAATGCGGCCGATGCGATCGCGACGGCCAGGGGGCTTCTTCAACGTGGGTCCAATTTCGATGCGGGGCTGATGCAGATCAACAGCGCGAATTTTGCGCGCCTCGGCCTCACGCCGGAAACGGTATTCGATCCCTGCACCAATTTGCGCGCGGGCGCGCGGGTGCTGACAGACAATTATGGACGTGCCCGCGACGCCGGACATGCCAATCCGCTCCAAGCAGCGATTAGCGAATATAATAGCGGCTCCCGGTCGCGCGGGTTGAGCAACGGCTATGTCGGGCGCGTCTATGCAGCCGCCGCGACAGGCAACGCACCATTTACAGCGGCCGCACGGCCCGCGAACGTCCGCATAACCACCGGGCCTGTTTCGGCGCGGGGCGTCGGGCAAATCCTGCTCGATGCGTTTGGGGGCCGCATCACCGATACAGTGCGGCCGATGAACGCCAGCTACGGCGCGGCGAACAGCTATCACAAATATGGGCAGGCGGTCGATTTCGTTCCGCGCGGCGGGGTTGGCGCAATCACGCGCGAGCAAATTCGCGTCGTGATGGCAGCGAATGGAATCCGCGTCGTCGAACTGCTTGGGCCAGGTGATAGGGACCATGACGATCATTGGCATGTGGCTTTCGCTACCGATGGTGGCGCGCCGGTTCTGCCCGCACCGGCACCGTGGATCGTGGCTGCGTCGGATGCGCGCGATACGGCCGATAGAGACGGGCAATCTGCACCTGTCCTCTTGGCCGCCGCGACCTCGATCGGCGTCGACGGTGTGACAATGGAGGGGGCCGAAGCGCCTCCGCCTGCGTGGGACGTTTTCGCAGTTGCGGACTGGCAGCGGCGCCAGTCGGGCGCGCAGACGGGGGCACCATGAAGCGGAAATGGCGTCTCCTGCTGTTTTCGTCGGCCACGGCCTTGCTGCTTCAAAGCCCCGCATATGCGGCTGCGGGCATCGCCGGGACCGTTTTGTCGGAGCTGTCGGCGCTTGTCGCACCGGCGATCGCGCTCGGCGTCATCTGGCTCGGCATCCTTATCATGTCGGGCCGCGCGACGGTCCTGTCCTTCCTCACCTTTCTCATCGGAGTGGCAATCTGCCTAGCAGGAGGTTTTTGGTAATGAAGTGGGTTGATCGAATGAAAGACAAATGGGCGCACGCGATGGCCCTCGCTGCTGTGTCGCTCACCATGATCCCGGCACCGGCCTGGGCGCAGGGCATGAATCAAACACAGGTCGATACGATGGTTCAGGCCATCCTCAATGTCCTGACGGGTCCGATCGCCAAGGGTCTCGCGGCGATCGCGCTGGTGGTTGCCGGATATATGTTCTTTTTCGGTCAGGCCAGCAAGGCGTTGATCGGCTCGATCATTCTTGGCTGCTTCATCGTTTTCGGGGCCGGGTGGATCGTGGACATGATTAGCGGCACATGACGGGGAAAGGTCGTCATATTACGGCCGCGCTGCTGCTGGCGGCATGGCCGGTTCCGGGGATGGCGCAAGTCGCCTCCGCGTCATCGCAAGCGCAAGCAATGGTCGGGAAAATGGCTGCTGCCGGTCTGGCGATCGGGACGCTGTTTCTCGTCCTCGCGGGCTATTTCCTGATGACCGGGCATGGCGACCGCCAGACCTTCGCCCTGTGGGCGGCGGGTTTCGCGGTGCTGATCTGCGCGCCGTCCATCGTCGCTCTGCTCACCTAGATCAACCGCATTGCACCGGAAGGGGGCCATGTGTCCGAACCTGTTTATCTGACCGAAGATCCGCTGTTCCTCGCTCTCACGCGACCGACGCTTTGGCTTGGCGTCCCCGTCGAAGCGACAATGGCGATCGGGATGGGGTCGGTTTTCATTCTCATGGTGTTCGGCAACCCGATTTGGGCGCTGGCGATCGGCGGCGCTCTGCTGATGGCTGCGCGTCTCATCGTGCGGTCCGACTATAATATGTTCAAAATCCTGTTCCTCTACGGCCGAACGAAAGCCTCCGCACCGAACAAAGCTGTTTGGGGTGGGTCCAGCTATTCGCCGCTGCCGGTTGCTGGCGTGAAGCGGAAAGGCTTTGCGCGTGTTTAAGACGAAACCGCCCATCAAGCTCGAACGGGATGCGTCGCAATATCTGCCCTATGCGCGCCATGTGAATGACCACATGGTTGCGCTTGATGATGGCGAGTTCATGGCGGTTTTCGCGCTCGACGGTATCGCGTTCGAGACGGCCGATATTGCGACCATCAATGATTGGCATGAGAAGCTGAACGGCGCCTGGCGCACGATCGCGCATGAGCGGGTCGCGGTCTATCTGCACACTGTCAGACGGATAGAGCGCGGCTATCTCGACGGTGATTTCCGGTCGGGCTTCGCCCGCGAGCTGGACGCAGCCTATAAGGCCCGCGTCCTGTCGAAACGGATGTTCGTCAACGAACATTTCCTGACAGTGATCTATCGGCCCGCGATCGGCGCAGCGGACAAGGCCGCGCATTCGATCTTCTCGATGTTCAACAAGGCGACCGCGGACGAGGCGGAAGATGACATTATTGAGGCTTTCACCGATATTCTGCGGGATACGGAAAAGCTCATGGGCCGGGTCAATCCCCGCCTTCTTCGCACTTATGAGCATAACGGGCTGCAATTCAGCGAACCGCTCGAATTGATGCAGCGGATCATGACAGCGGACCGCCGCCGCGTCCCTCTAGTCCGTGCCCATTTGGGCCGTGCGATCTACGCCGATCGCGTCATATTCGGCTCGGAAATCTTGGAGATACGCGAGCCAGGTGGTTCGCGCTTCGGTGGAATACTCGCTGTGCGCGAACATGCGGCGCGCACCTATCCGGGGCAGCTCAATGCGCTGCTCGAATCAAAATTCGAGTTCGTTCTAGGTCAGAGCTTCGCTTTCCTCGGCAAACAGAACGGCATGGAAACGGCGCGCCGGAAACGGGCGCAGCTCAGCGCCACCGACGATGTGGCCTATTCGCAAGCGGAACATTTGGACGAGGCGATGGATGATCTGCAATCCAATCGCTTCGTCCTGGGCGAACATCATCTGGCGCTGACGGTGTTCGGAGAGACGCCGAAGATCCTTGCGGAGAATATGTCGGTTGCGCGCGCTGCGCTTTCGGAAAGCGGGATTGTTGCGGCGCGTGAGGATCTGGCTCTGGAAGCGGCTTACTGGTCGCAGCTTCCCGGCAATTTCACATGGCGCACTCGGCCCGCTGCGCTCACCTCGCGCAATTTCGCGGCGCTGGCGCCGGTCCATACCTATCCGGTGGGCCAGCGCGAAGGGAATCATTGGGGCGACGCGATCGCGCTCCTAAAGACGACCGCAAATTCGCCCTATTTCTTCAATTTTCACTCTGCCGATGTGGGGCATACCCTCATTCTAGGCCCCACGGGCGGGGGCAAGACCGTGATTCAGAATTTCCTGTTGTCGCAGGCGGAAAAGACCGGCGCGCGCATGGTCTTTATCGACAAGGACCGCGGCGCAGAAATCTTCGTGCGCGCGTGCGGCGGAACCTATCTCACGCTCAGGAATGGCGAGCCATCGGGCTTCGCGCCGTTCAAGGCGCTCGACGCCTCGCCTGCGAACAGGGATTTTCTGTCCGCTTTCCTGCGCCAGTTGGTCACGCCGGACAAGGGCGAGCTGGGACCGCAAGAACTGTATCAGCTCAACCAGGCGCTAGAGGCGGTCTATCGTCTGCCGCTCGAACGGCGCTCACTGTCGGCCGTGCGCTCGCAACTCGATCAAACGAGCCTCGACGGCATTGGAGCGCGGCTCGAACGCTGGACACGCGGCAAGGAACTTGGGTGGGTTTTCGACAATGATGCCGACACGCTGAAGCTCGATGCCCGTCTCATGGGCTTCGATATGACTGATTTCCTCGACAACGATGCGATCAGGCCGCCGCTGATGGGCTACATCTTCCATCGCATAGACGATGTGATCGACGGCAATCCGGTCATCATCGACGTTGATGAAGTCTGGAAGCCGTTGCGCGATCCCTTGTTTCGCGGCTTCGCGCAAGACGGGCTAAAAACCTATCGCAAGCAAAATGTCCTGATGATGATGGGGACGCAATCGCCTGCGGATACGCTGAAGTCGGACATTGCCGAAACCATTATCGAGCAATGCCCGACGAAAATCCTGCTGCCCAATCCGAACGCGCAGGCGCGGGACTATATCGACGGGCTTAACCTGACCGAAGCCGAGTTCCGGCTTATCAAAATCGACCTGTCCCCGGAAAGCCGCCGATTTTTGGTGAAGCAGGGGCATGATTCGGTGGTCGTGGAGTTGGACCTGAACGGCCTCGACGATGAATTGGCGGTCCTGTCTGGCCGCTCAAGCACGGTTGCCCTGCTCGACGATCTGCGGGCGGAGCTAGGCGACGATCCCGAAGCATGGATGCCTGAGTTCAAGCGCCGGTGGCGCTCGGTCGGGCGCGGCGATTGGAGGAGCGAAGGATGATGAAAAGACAATTGATCGGCGCAGCTATGGCGGTTTCGGCCGTCATGGGCGTAGCGGCACCGGCGCAGGCGCAAGTGGCGGTGATCGACGCGAGGGCCGTCGCGCAGGCGCTTCAAACCGCGCGCAACACCCTGTCGCAATTGCAGGAAGCGCAGCGGCTTTATCAGGCGATGAACAGCCTCTCGAATATTCGCAGCGTCGCCAATGTTCTCGATCAGCCGATTTTGCGCGACGCGCTGCCTGATGGCATGAACAGTTCGCTCGATCTGCTGTCGGGCGATCTGCACGACCTGGGCGCTATCGGATCGCGCGCAGAGTCGATCCTGTCCAACGGCAATTATTCGCTATCGGGCCTCGATCAGAGCTTGGGCGATGCTCAGGGCATCCTCAATGTCTCGACCAGGGCGGCCGCGCGCGATCAGGCATATTCCGAAAGGATGCTGGAAGCGACACAGGCCACTGGCGAGGGCCTGAACCAGTTGAGCGATGGCCTCGCCCGCGCCACCACATTGCGCGAGGCGACGGACATTGGCGCGCGTGCCGCGATTGAAAACACGGCCGTCAACAACCGCATGTTGCAGATGATGGCGGCGGACCGCGCCCGCGCGGCGCAAGGTTCGCTGCGATCGGCGTCGGATTATGCGGAAACCCAGCGGCGCAATGTCGCGAACAGGGAAGCCAATCGTCGGCCGACATATCAGGGACAATGAAGGGATCAGGCAACATGAAGGTGACATACGCTGGCGCGGCGATCCTGGCCTTGCTGGCTACCGCCTGCGGTGAAACGCGATCGGTCGAATATTTCAGGGATCATCCCGACGAAGCGCGCGAGGTCAAGATGCGCTGCGGGGCGAACGGGATGGCCGGGAAGGACTGCGGCAACGCGGTTACGGCCCTTAATGAGCTGCAACGCGAAGAGTTCGAGCGTGCGCGCGAAACCAACCGCCGCAACCGGGAAAACAACGTCCGGCCTGTGCTGAAAAACTAGGACTCCCGCGATGGCGCTCGATCAAATCTATCAGACGTTGGAAGGCCAGATAACCGGGGCGCTGGCGGGCCGATATGCGGCGGTGCAGGGCCTTGTCGAAGGCCCTTTGCAGACGGCGATGGCCATCAATCTCGTGATCGTAGGCTTTGCCATCATGCGCGGCGTCACGAATGAGCCTTTTGGCAATTACCTGTCGACGTGGCTCAAAGCCTATCTCGTCATCATAGCCGCCACGTCCAGTCTAGCGCCCGCCATAGCGTCGGCCGCGCAATCGCTGCCGGACCAGCTCGCGACCGCTTTGGGCGGCAACATGGCGGCCTCCTTCGATACATTCGTGGCCAATGCGATCAATCCGGCGCAGGCCATCCATGACAATATGGAGCCGTGGACGATCGACATTTGGCTTACCGAATATACGATCCCGAACCCGATCACGCTGATCTTCCTGCTGCTGATGATCGTGGTGGCCTACATCATCGCGGTCATCGCAATGACGATGGTTCTGTTCGTCAAATTCGGCCTGTTCGTGACGATCGCGGTCATGCCGATCTTTGTGGGCGCATTGATCTTCCCGTCATCGTCGGGACTGTTCTTTAGCTGGCTCGGTGCAATCCTGAATTACGCGGTGCAGACCGCGGCGATCACGCTGGTTCTCGTCTTTGTCGTGTCGATCGTCGGCGCGATTCCGGGTCAAGTGGGCCTGGGTGGCGGTGCAAACGAGGCGACGACATTGCTCGCCGTCGAAGCGATGGTTCTGCAAATCTGCGCCGTGCTGGTCGGCGGATTCCTCATACTGCAAGCGCAATCCATTGGATCGTTCGCCGGCGGCGGCGGTGCTTCCGGGGGCGGACTGCTCTCCGCCCTCTATCCCACCACGCTTCAGCGCCGCTTTGCCAGCGCGGGCTTCGGCATGGGGCCAGCGATTCGGGGCGCGCGCCGTGGAGCGGGCGCAATGGGCAGGGGCTTGGCGGTTGCGCGGGAAAGGCGCTGGGCCGCCGTTGGCGGTGGCCGCACCTCTCTGGCGGGCGCGTCATCGGGCGCGGGCAGAAAATAGGAGACGGACATGGATCGAAGCACAAGCGGCGGGTTCCGCTTCCGCCGATGGGGGAGGCTTCTCGCTGGAACAATGAGTATGGCGCTTGTTGCCGGATGCGCGACCAACGGCCGCGAAGCGCGCTTACCGCCCGATCAATGCAGCCGTTCCAAATCCCGTCCAGCAAATCCGAACGGGTCAGTGCTGGCGCCGCCAGTGGCGATCCAGACCGCGCCAGCGGACAATGCCGGAGGCAATGACGTGATGATCTTCGGGAGTGACGCCGATCCCGCGCCTGCGCGATCTGCGCCGGAACCTGCGGGCGTGGATCTAGGACGGCCCATGAGTGCCGCGCCCGGAATGACCCGCATGGCGAATAGCCTGGCGCTGCGCGGCCATCGACAAGCGCGTTTCGGGAGCTGCTGACAATGGCAATGGGCGTAAAGAGCAAAGGTGATCTCGACCGCTATTTCGACGAAGCGAAAAGCTGGGACCATGATCGCGCGCGCGAGGCGGCGCGGCAAAAGAAAATCGCCTATGGTGTGGGAGCCGGGGGCGTCCTGTTTGGTCTGGTCATGCTAGGCTGGCATATCGCCGCCCCGCTGCGTTCGGTGGAACCCTATGTCGTTCGCGTCGATCGCCAGACCGGGGCCGTCGACGTTCTGACGCGCCTCACCAACACACGCAACATCACGGTCGACGAGTCCGTCAACAAGTTCTTCCTTTCCGAATATGTGCGCGCGCGAGAGGGATGGAACGCCGCGGCCGCCAATGAGACGATGCGGCGCGTTCTCTCGCTTTCGGTCCCGCAAGAACAGGAAAAATTCGCGGTCCAGCGGCGGCCGCAAAATCCCAATAGTCCGGATGCGACCTATCAGAGCGGCGAAATCGTCTCGGCGGCAGTCAGGAACATCACATTCATCAATCCGCGCGTCGCACAGGTGCGGTTCGTGCGGACCGTGATGCGTCCCGGCAATGCACCGGATGATGTGAGCCACTGGATCGCCACGATCAATTTCAAATATGTCGACAAACCGACGACTGAGGCCGGAAGGCTCGATAACCCGCTCGGCTTTCAGGTGGTCAGCTATAGAGCGGACCCGGAGATTGCATCGTGACGGCGCGGGCGAACTGGATGCGCTGCGCGGCCGCGCTCTCGGTGCTGCTGGCTGCTCCTGCGATGGCGGAGGACGTGCCCGCACGGGGGGCGCATGACAGCCGCATTCGCGTGGTCGACTATAATCCCGATCAAGTCGTTCGGATCAACGGCGTGTTCCGCGCTGCCTCTCAAATCGTTTTCGGGGAAGGGGAGACGATCACGACCGTTGCCCTTGGCGATACGGTGTCGTGGGAAGTGGCTCCGGCTGAAAATTCGCTGTTCATCAAGCCGCGCGAGTCTGCGCCGCCCACCAATCTGCTCGTCGTAACGAGGCGCGGCGGGGTGACGCGAAGCTACACCTTTGCGCTCTCGGCGCGGACCGGGAGTATCGGTCATGGCACCGACGCGCAATTCGTGGTCCGCTTCCGCTATCCGGCAGAGGAAGCGGCCGCTGCACAGGCCGCGCGTCTGCGCGAGCTGCAAGCGCAGGCGCTTTTGGTGGAAGCCGGAGGCGTTCGCATCGCGCTCGATGCGGCAGCGGCGCAAGGGCCGCGCAATCTCGATTATGTCCTTGCCGGTTCGTCGGACGTAGCGCCTGCGGAAGTGACCGACAACGGCCAATTCACAATCATGCGCTTTCCGCGCAATCAGCCTATCCCCGCGATCTTCACGGTCTTGCCCGATGGATCGGAAGCGGTCGTTCCCTATGACGTTCGCGGCGAATTTGTCGTGATCCACCAGGTTTCACGCCAATTCCGGCTGCGGCGCGGGCAATTGCTGGTCTGCATCTGGAACAACGCCTTCGACCGCTACGGCCCCGATAACAGCAGCGGCACCGCGTCCAGCGAGGTCGAACGGCAAATCGACGTGGGAGGCCCGCAATGAGCGAGAATGAAAACAGGGCGGGCGCGGCCGATCGCGCGAGCGCGCCAGTCTATGACAATACCGATGTGCCGGATGATGTGCTGAAGGACGCCAACCGCACCACGCCGGAAGTGGATCGGGGCGCGTTCAATCCGCGCGGGCGGCTCAGTGCGATGGGCAAGGCTGGCAAGGGAGCAATGCTCCTGGGCGCGTGCTTCGTCGGCTTCGTCGTCTATTCGATGGCCGCGCAAAGCGACAAGTCATCGACGGGGCCAGATGAATCGACCTTCAGGCTCGATGATGCCTCCGCCGAACGCTCCGCGCGCCAGGCCGCGCAAGTCGTCGTGCAACAGGACACGCGCAATCCCTATGCGTTGCAACAGGTCGGGACCGATCCTTTCGGCAATCCGATCATGTCGGAAGGCGGCCAGGATCTGTCACAGGGCGGGCAGGTTCCCGCAATCGGGCCTGAAGGCCAGAACGCGGCGGCGCAGCGCATCGAACAGGAACGGCAAGCGCGGCTTGCGGCACAACAGCGCGAACAGGCGAGGCAGGACGCCATGCGCCGCGCGCCGCTGATGGCCGTGTCTCCCCAAGGTTTCGGATCGTTCGGGGGACAGGAACGGTCATCGGGAGAGCCATTCAGCAATCTCAATATCGGCGGCGCTGCGGGCGCAGGCGATCCCGCTGGCTCGCCTGCTGGCGGGGCCAATGCGATCGAACAGCGGCTCAATGGCATGTCGATCCAGACCGTTTCCGCCTCGCGGCTTGGAAACCGCAATTTCCTCGTTACGGCGGGATCGCAAATCCCCTGTGTGTTGCAAACAGCGATGGACTCGACGCAACCCGGCCTGACGAGCTGCGTCATCCCTCACGATGTATGGTCCGCCAATGGCAATGTGATCCTGATGGAAAAGGGCACGCGCGTTCTTGGCGAATATGCGGGCGGCTTCTCGCAAGGGGAAAATCGCATCTTCGTCCTCTGGAACCGGGCCATCACGCCAGCGGGGATTTCTGTCAGCCTCGGCTCGCCAGCGGCCGATCAATTGGGCCGTGCGGGTATGGGCGGCCGCGTCGACACATTCTTTTGGCAACGCTTCGGCGGCGCGTTGCTGCTGTCGATCGTCGGGGACGCCGGCGATGCTATCAGCAACCGCGTTTCCGGCCTCGATCAGACGATGGAAACGCCGAATACGGCCGCGGCCGTCGCGGCGCAGGATTCCCAACGGATACGCCCGCGCCTGACCGCGCCGCAAGGTCGGGAAATGACCATCATGGTCGCCCGCGATGTGGATTTCAGCCAGGTCTATTCGCTGAGGCTGCGCCGGTGAGTTTCGACGCCGCCATTCTCGATCATCATATGGAGCCGTTGCGGCCGTTCCTCGATGCCGCCGATGTGACGGAACTGGTCATCAACAGGCCGTGCGAAGTCGGGATCGAAGGCCGGGGTGGGTGGTCGTGGGAGAAAGAGGACCGGCTGACGAATGAGTGGCTGGAATCGCTCTCGACCGCGATGGCCAATTATACGCGCCAGACCGTCAATGCCTCGTCTCCGATCTGCTCGACCAGTCTGCCATCGGGCGAGCGCGTTCAGATTGTCGCGCCGCCTGCCTGCGATTTGGGCCTCTATTCGATCACGATCCGCAAGCCTTCGACCAAGACCTTCGGCCTGGGCGAGCTGGATGCGGGTGGCCTGTTCGAGCAAACGAAGATCGCGCGCGGCCGCTCGTCGGCCGCCGATGCGGAGCTGATCGCACTCAAGCAAAGGGGAGACTGGCCCGGTTTCCTTAAGCTGGCGGTGAAGTCGCGCAAGAATATCCTGATTTCCGGTGCGACGGGTTCGGGCAAGACGACGCTCTCCAAGGCGCTGATCCAGCTCATTCCCGATCAGGAACGGTTGCTGACGATCGAAGATACGAGAGAACTGATCGTTCCGCACCGCAACGCTGTGCATCTGCTCTATTCGAAGGACGGGCAAGGCCAGGCCAAGGTTGGCGCCAAGCATCTTCTCGAAGCGAGCCTGCGGATGCGGCCCGATCGCATCCTGTTGCAAGAGCTGCGCGACGGCACGGCCTTTTTCTATCTCCGCAACGTCAACAGTGGCCACCCCGGTTCGATCACGACCGTTCATGCGGACTCGGCCGCGCTCGCTTTCGAGCAATTGTCGCTGCTGGTGAAGGAATCCGAAGGCGGCCGCGATCTGGAACGCAAGGACATCCTCGCGCTGCTCCATCTACTCGTCGACGTGGTTGTCCAGTGCAAGAAGGTCGACGGACATTTCCGCGTGACGGAAATCTATTTCGAGCCGGACACGTCCGGCATGTGAAGGAAGAGGCGCATGGACCGTCGTTCCCTTGCTATATACGCTGTGTTCGCGGTCATCGTGATATTCGTCCTGGGCGGCCTTGTCGCCATTATCGGCATGGGGCAATTCCGCGCCGATCTGAATCTGCTCAAACTGCCCGAATATTTCTGGTTCTACCGCCATAATGGCTATGTCATGGGCTGGCTGCTCAAGGGCGTCCTCGGCGTGTCGGCCGCTGGCGGTCTGATCGCCGCCTACATTTTCATGAATCGCAAGGACGCGCTGCATGGCGCGGCGCGCTGGGCCACCAAACCCGAAGCGCGCCGTGCCAGCCTCATGGCCGGTGAAGGCTTGTTGCTCGGCAAGATGGGCGGCGATTTCATCCAGTTTGGCGGGACGGAGCATGTCTTGCTCGAAGCTCCGACGCGCGCGGGCAAAGGCGTCGGCGTCGTCATCCCCAATCTGCTGACATGGCCTGACTCGATCGTCGTCCTTGATGTGAAACAGGAGAATTGGGAAAAGTCGGCGGGATGGCGCAAGAGCCAGGGCCATAAGGTGCTGCTGTTCGATCCGCTCGATCCCAACGGACGCACCGCGCGCTTTAATCCCTTCTCGCATATCAACCGCACCGATCCTGTCGAAGTGATCGACGAATTGCAGAAGATCGCGGCGATGCTCTGGCCGCCTCCCGCCAATGGCGAGAGTTTCTGGATGGACAGCGCCCGCACCGCCTTTCTCGGCGTGGCTTCCTATATCGCCGCAACCGACGAACTCCCCTTCACGATGGGCGAAGTGTATCGCAATTTCAGCGCCGGGGATGCGAAAGAGCGGTTTCCCCGGATCATCAAGGACAGGACGGCCGCGGGCAATCCGCTCTCGGAAGCCTGCGTTTCGGCGCTGAATGACTGGATTTCCAGCTCGGCCAACACCTTCACCGGCATCCGGCAATCGGTGTCCGCGAAAATCAACCTCTGGATCAACCCCTATGTCGATGCGGCAACCTCGGAATCCGATTTCGACCTGCGCGAGTTTCGCACCAAGCCGATCTCGCTCTATTTGGGCGTCTCGCCCGATAATATGGAGCGGATTTCCGACATATATAATCTGCTCTTTCAACAGCTCATCGACCTTAATGTCCGCGAGCTGCCGGACCCCAAGGCGGGCAAGCATCCGCTGAAGCTGCTCCTACTGCTCGATGAATTTGCGCGTCTCGGACGCGCCAGCGTCATCGCATCGGGCTTCAGCTATGTGGCGGGCTACGGTATCCGCCTGCTCCCCGTGATCCAGGCACGCGGGCAATTGCGCGATGTGTATGGCCCCGATGTGAC
Source organism: Erythrobacter sp. SG61-1L (assembly GCF_001305965.1). NCBI lineage: Bacteria > Pseudomonadati > Pseudomonadota > Alphaproteobacteria > Sphingomonadales > Erythrobacteraceae > Erythrobacter > Erythrobacter sp. SG61-1L. The sequence continues at coordinate 77,301 of NZ_JXQC01000002.1, read as the reverse complement.
CTCCGAAATTGTCCAGAACTGCGGTGTCGAACTGGTTTTCACCCCCAAGGACAATAATGTCGCCAAGGAAATATCCGAACGCCTCGGCAACTATACCTATGCCGCACACAGCAAATCGCGCCGGGTGTGGGAGGCGTTCGAAGGATCGGTTTCGACCTCCGATCAGCGCCGCCCGCTCATGCTCCCGCAAGAACTCCTGCTCATGTCGCAGGATGACGTGATTGTGCTGCGCGCGGGCATCCCACCGCTGAAGGGCAAGAAGCTGCGCTATTATATGGACAAGTGGATGGTCACGGCGTCCAGCATCGCGCCACCCCCCGTTGCGGAGCGGCCGCTGGACCCGTCGATTGCGCGGCGATCGCTGGCGATCATCGCGGCGGCCGAAGCGCCCGAAATGTCGGACGAGGACGCGCTGAACGGGATAGATTTCGCGCGCCTCGTCGGCTTTCCTCTCGACGGGCTTCCCGACGATGCGGACCCCCACAAGGCAACCGCCTTCTTTGAAAGCCTCGGACTGTCGGCGGACTTTACCGGCATGGATTTCGACGCGGCACCCGCGCCAGCATCGGCCGACGACGACGCGGCTAAGACCCATTCCGGCGATGGCGGGCATGTAGCGGTATAGGAGCTGTCAATGAATAAGGAGCGGACAGACGGCGGAAGCGACAAGTCGCTGGAGGAAAGAATCTCGGCTGAGATCCGCGAGGAGGCGAAGGGCCTCAGCGATGATTATGTCTATGCGAATTACGAGGACGCCGCGAGCTTGATGCGTTCCGCCGCCAACCGCTTCGACGAGCTTTCCTCACAGGATCGGAACTCCGAACGGCATAGCCGCGAGATTGAAAAGGTCGCGGCTCAATTGCGGGAAAGAGAGGCCGCGTGGAACGCTTGGTCGACATTGGCCGAAGAACGCAGCCAGGCCGCCGAACTGGCCGAAGATCGCAGGCTTGAGGCGTTGGAGCGAAACGGGGACATGCGGGAGGACCGCGCTCCCGGCGATGCGACCAAGGGCACCGAACACCGCGATCCCGATCGAGACGGGGCAAGAGATTTCCGGCAGCTCAGCCAGGCCGAACGCTTGCAGGACAGCCGCATGAACGCCGGCGCCAAGGCCGTCGCGGCGCTCGACGCCGCCATAGACCGTAAATATGGCGCGGATACCCCGGAAGCCGACAAGATGAAGCGGGCGGCTCTGGAATCGGTAGCTCAGACGCTTGAACAGGGAGAGCGGGTTGCCGTGCCGCGCGTGCTGGACGTTGAACAGCAGCGAGAAGCCGCAACCGATTTCAGGCGCACCGCTGAAGAAACGAGATCGAATGATTTGTCTGCGAGCGTCACGGCGCAGCGTGAACAGGCTGTCGAGCCGGTCGATAAGCCCTATTCCATTTTGACCTGGGACGAGGAAGATCGCGACTATAGAGCGGTTCGCGTCCAGCTATCCGCTGGCGAAGCCCTGCGTCTGTTCGATGAATTGTCGAGAGAATATCATGAAGGGCGGCGCGATCCGGCAAACCTCGCTGGCTTCGATTATGTCGGTGATGTGCAAGTCGAAAAGGAGGGAGACGATCGACTGGCTGCTGGTATGTATAGCTTACATAATCCCGTAGATCCTTCTCGAAGTCTCGACGTGGATTGGGCGTCGCCTGCGTTCGTTAAAGATGCCTTGGCCGAACTGGCCCCCGATGATCCGCTTCGGGACGGTCCATCGGGACGGGGCTGGGACCACCTCACATATAGCGGGCCTTTGGCGTGGCGAATTAACGAGGAGAGATTTCAGCCAAGGCAAGACGATCCGCGCAGCTATGCGGACCGCTTTCGCGACGGCAAAGCAGCTCTCGATTTTATAGCCATGACGCAAGAGGAGCGATTGCAGGATAACCGGCTGAACAGTGCGGCCAAGCAACTCGTCGCGATCGATGCCGTGATAGATCATAAATATGGAGGCAGGTCGGGCGAGGCGGACGAAATGAAAAGAGCTGCCCGATCGGCCATCGCTGAATCACTCGCGAACGGCGTGAAAATCCAGCCTCCGCATCTCCATGCAGAACGGGACGCCGCCAGGGCAATTGTGCGGGACGTCGAACGGCAACGAGAAGCTGGGCCGGATCAGGCGCGCCAGCACGATAGCAGCGATCGGGAACGCGACCGCGAGGACCGATAATGCTTCGATGGACCGCACTCAGCGGTCCCTCCCCCGTTCCAACGCTTCAAGATCGCCATGCCGCTGCCGTGCCGCACGCTCGATCTGTCTGTTGCGTATCCGCTCGATAGCGGAAAGGTCAGCCTGACGGGCCAACTCGCGAAAGCCGCTGGCGAGGCGCGCCGGATCAACCTTGTCGAGCTGCGCCATATGCTCATCCATCTTGGGCTTGCCGACGATAGGCGGTCCGTCGATCGGATAATTTTCGAGAAACCGGGCAAAGGCGCGATCCTCAAGCACATCGACGGGCAACGGCGTTTCACTCCCGGTTGCAAGATAGGTCATGCCCACAGCAACGCCTATCGCCGCAAGGCTCGTCGCCTGTTCGTCCAGCCTCGCGACCAACAAACGCTGGTTTTCCATGACGGCCTCAACGCCGTCGGCCAGCGCCGCAATCTGAACGGCAAGAGTGGTCAGCAGCTCGTCATCGGTCATCGGCTCGGCCCGTCCCGATCCTTGTCACGGCCCCGCTCCCGATCGCGGTCCTTGCTGCGATCCCGGTCTTTCACCGCCTCATCAACCTTGCGCTGCATGGCCTGCAACCGCTCGCGAGAAGCCGCAAGCGCATCGCGGGGGCCGCTCGCCTCCGGACCTTTCCGCAACTCGGCCGCCTTCGCTCTAATCCGATCTATGGCAGGGCCACGGTCCTTCCCTGCCCGCTTCGGCGCACCCTCCTTCAGCTCGGCCGATGCCGATCTGACTTTAGCGGTGGCGCGTGCAAGACGGTCCAGGGCCTCCGTTCGCTGTTCGGCATCGCGGCGCTCGACACGCGATTTCAGGCGTTCAAGCTGCGGGTCCTTTTTATATTCGGGCGACAGGGCATTACCCGATTTCAACCGCTCCACGATCTCGCTGCGCGCGTCCAGCGCACCCGGCATAGCATCGACAAAGGCGCGTAGCGCCTTCGCCCGCTCGCCTTGTTCCTGTCCGCCATGCGCTTCCAATTCGGCAATGGCGCGCTGATAGACGCCGCGCACCACAGTCATGCTCGCCACGGTTTTCGAGCGTGCTTTCTCTCGCCGGACTAGCTGATCGGGCGCGTCCGGTTTGGGCGCGATCATGTCGCGGCGGCCCTTGTCTGCATCGGGAACAACGCCCCTCTCCCGCATCTTCACAACGGGCGTCGGGTCTGTCTTGGGCGGATAGCCCCGCGCCTTTCGGGGGGTGGCGTCCGCCTCGATCCCTCGCGCGCGAAGATTCTCGGCAAATCGCTCCCGGCAATGCTGAAGGAACTCCCGGTTGGGGTTGAAGCGGCGGCCGTCATTGTCGCGACCGGCGATCAGCAGATGCACATGGGGATGGTCCTGATCGGTATGGAGTGCCATCACCCAGCGGCGATTGGCCATATCATTTTCGGCCAGCTCCCGAACGGCGTCGCGCACTTTTTCCGGGTCTGTGCCCGGTGGCATGGAAAATACCATCGCGATCGCCGTCGCACCCTTCCGGCGTGCCTCGTCGGCCTGCTCCCATTGCTGCCATTCGCGCGCCAGCATGAGCATGTCATGGGCGTCGACAAGATGTTTGCCCTCGCTCGTCTCGATCCCGATCGGCTCCCGGTCCGACATGCCGACACGGCCTATATAGGTCATGGCGCCCACGGTGCTGCCCGCATCATGGATGCGGCTTGTGATCTTCACCATGACCTGCGGCGTGCGCTTCGCCGTGCGGTCGATCGTCTGCAATGCTCTCGCGCTGCGAGCATGATGCGATGTGGCGTTGCGACTGCTGATGGCATCGGACAGGCGCGCGGTTCCGGCAAATACCAGTTCATGTGGTGCGCGCAGCATCGCGCCAAGGGCGCGCTCCATCTTGCGGTTGCCGCTCCGATCGACGCGCCCCCGCCCTGCCCCGCGCGCGCCCTGCACACGTTCCAGTTCCTCAAGGGTCCGCTCGGAGAATACAAACGGGTTCATCGCGCGGTCCCGATGATGCTGGGCAGCTTTCGTTCGCGTCCGGTCCAATAATAGACCTCGCCGGAAAGGATCTCGGTCAAGCCTGCTGCGGCGTCGTTGACAAGCTGCGAAATGCGGTCCTCCATCGCAATCACCTCAGCCGCGATGCGCTGGATTTCGAGCGGGCTTTGGGGACGGTTGGCGGCGTTCATCGCCTTCACAGCCTGATTGAGAGAACGGCCGATCGCCCGCACCTGGCTCACAAGTTTGATGATCGCCCGATGGCTGCTCGGCACCAGGCGCAACTCCCCCGCCCTCGTCCATAATTGCCAGCGCAGGGTGCGCTTGATCCATTGCGCGCGCGTGAGGCCAGCACGAGATGCGACCAGCTCCATCGCTGCCAGTTCCTCCACCGGGAAGCGCAGAGAGAGCATTTTCGATACCGCGCCGCTGACGGGCATGTCGCGCACCTCGTCGGGACGGGCGGGGAGCGCGTCGATGATCGCGCGGGCAATCCATTTGCTGCGGGTCATGCCCCCCGCTCTCGCCAGAGCATCCACGGCGGCCGCAAGGTCGTCGTCAATTCGCAGCGTCAGATGCGCCATGACCAGCCCCGTGCAGCGGCCGTGAGCGATCGCCATTGTGTTACAATGCTGTCGCTTACGCTATCCTGCGTATTTGCCTTCTTGGACCTTCCCCTTCCTCTCAACAGACCTCCCTCCCCTCCCTTTCTCGAATCAACGTGGACGGGAAGGGATTGTTGGCAGGCTATGCGCCAGGGCGACGCATCAGAGCGGGACGCACGGGCCTGCCTTGTATGGGAAGCGGTGCGGCCGCGCCGCGCGTCGGTTTGATTTCGGTCTAGATCAATCACGGCTTTTCGCTCGTTCCGGTCGCTGCCGAACGCGAAGCTAGACCATATCGGATTTGTTTTCTAGAGAATACCGACAGTCAGCTTTAGGGACTGCGATTACCGTCGAACGGCCCTTTATCAACTCACCATCGGCCGCGCTCGACCATCATGGGAAAGGCAAGGAACGTCATGGCAAAATCATCCGATCTTCAAGCTATCAAGCAGGAACGCGCAAAGCTGGAATCAATGCTCGCCGCGATCGTCCAGCGCGAGAAAGAGGCTGAGGCCGCGCAACGCGATGCGGGCAGGCCGGTGCTGCTGGCTGCACTCGATCGGATCAAGATCGGCGCGATGGAGCGGCCCGACGCGAAAGCCATCGCCGCGGCCATTGCCAAGCATGGCGGCGCGAGAGTGGCGGCATCGCTGGCCGGTTTGGCAGCGGACTAGAAACGGCCTTCGCGTTCGCGGCGATGATATTCGTTCGCCAAACGCGCCTGCTCGGCCGCGTGGTCATAACCGCCGCCTTCGCTGCCGCTATCCTCTCCGATCGCGCGGCCGAACATACCCGCTATCCCTGACAGCACAGCATAGATCAGGAGGCCGAACGGAAAGGCCAGCCAGGGATGCGGGTCGCCCGCATTCCAGAGGCCGAACAGGCAAAGCGCGGTAAGGACAAGCGCCACGGTGCCGCGATAGCGCAGCGCCGCCACGATCAGGATGAAAGCGCACGGCACAAGCACCCATGCCGGAATCCCGTCAAAGATACTTGCGAACGACATAGCGGCCTTTCCCGTCACGATGCGCCCCCGCCAATCGCGGGCGCGTGTGGCGGGAAGTCCCGCCACTACGGGATAGAATCGGCCGTTCTGTAATCCAGCGCAAGACAATTCCGGCATTTGCAACCGAAGTGCGAGCGGACAGCGAGCGGGGCGGCGCTTTCGCGCCGCCCCGTCTTTGGGCTTAGCCCTCGCCCTCGTCGTCGTCGCGATTGGCAGGCTCGTCGTTCTGCGCAGCCGGAGCAATGCGAAACGCGACCAGATCAACGCCATAGACCGTCTCGCCATTGCGCTCGTAGCGGCTCTGGCGAACACGGCCCTTGACGCGAACCTTGTCGCCTACGGCCAGCTCGGCGGCGCGGTCGATGTTCTTGCCGAACAGGGTGACGCGGTTCCAGTGCGTGTCGTCCTCCCACTCGTCATTGACCTTCCGGCGATAGTTGGAGGCAATGTCGAGAAACGCCACCTTGTCCTTGATGCTGCTCTTGCCAATGCGGCCAGTGATGCGAAATTCAGCGATGTCCTTCATGTCCGTTCCTTCTTCCGTGTCGTTGCTGACGCACAGTGGAAGGCGTGGCCCCCTGACGCGGGCAAACCGAAAAACGGAGGGTCCGCTTGCGGAAACCGTAGGCGCTTCAGCGCCGGTTTTCTGTTTGGGTCCGACTGGACCGCACCCGCATTAGGCAGGGGAGACGCGCAGGTGCGTCAATCAGCAACGGCAAGGAGAAGGAGCGGAGAGGAAGTGCCGCAATGGAGAACTCTGCCCATTGGCCGCATCGGCAGGCATCGAACAGGATCGAAGGTCAGGTGGATTTGAACATCGCCCTCCCCCGCCTATCGCGCGGTAGCGAGTGGGGGACAGTTCGCTTGGGTCCACGTCCTGTTGGAAAGTGCATTGCTTACGTCGCCGCTGGCAATAGCGCGACGGACATTCACACGGCCGCGTTCGGTGCCGCTATATCGAAGGGCACGGTCGCCGGCGTCATGATCGAACGGATCTCCGTTGCTGCCGCTGGCGTCGTGAAGCGTCACCTTTCGCGATAGTCGTCGCGCTGGGGTGGCGATGATCCTGGGCGGTGGTTATCATGATCGCGGCCCTGCTCGCGGACCGGAAGGATACCGTGCTTTTGCAGGATCGGCGTCAACCGCTCGATCTCGCGCTGCTTATATTGGGATTCCTGCGTCGTGAGGGGCCGGGACCGTTCGCGCTCGACCAGCTCGCGGGCGCGCGGTTCGTTCGCTTTGGGTGAGCCGGTCAAATCGAGATGGCCGATAACCTCCCCGCCGCGCCGATAAAGGGTCAGCCGGTCCGCAAGGCGTTCGTCCTGAATCCGGTCCAGCGTGGCGAGCATCCCGGTTAGAGCGGCGCTATGCGCCTCGGTGGTCGTCATGCGCCCAACGCCTCGGCTCTCCTTCTGAGCGGCATAGCGTTGCAGGATGCCAAGGCTCGACAATTCCGGGCTGACGGCAAGCGCCCGCGCGTCGGTCTGGAATCCGGATTCGCGAAAATCGCGCAAGGTTTTCGCGACAACCTCCGGGCTTCGCATGGTCCCTTCGACCAGCACATTGACGCGGCGCTGGGCCGCTTCGGCAATCGCCATTTCAACCAAGCGCCCCGAATCGCGGTCGGTATAGAAAGCGGCGGTCCGGTCGTCGGCGCGTTGCAGGGATTTATAATGCGGAAGGTAGGAACGAAGATCGTCACCGATGATCTTCACGATACCGCCTTTGTCGGCAAACTCGCGCGAGACGAGATTTTGCATCGGCGTCTTGCCCGCGCCGGGTTGTCCGCCAAGGACAACAGCAGTCGGGCGCTCGACCGGCTGCGCGGACCTGAAAAGGTCCGGCGCGATCCGCGTGTCATAGATATGTTGTAGCCGTTCGCGCGATAGGCTGTATCGCTCTGGATCGTCGGCCATGTCGGGACGGGTCAAGCCGCGTTGGCGAGAGCTTCGGCGGCATCCCGTGCGCGCACGATCGCGCTATATTCAGCGAGAACCTGACTCACGCTGGCATCGTCGTTCACGTCGAGCGAATGGGCTTCATCGCGTGCATGGCTCACGCGCATGGACAGCCAGGCGAGACGCTGGGCGTTCGGCTGCGGGCTGTTTTCCTCGGCGTCGATCTGCTCGCTGTAACCGGCGATCACATCATTGATCGCCTCAAGCGCCGCCTCATAGGCAACGGCCTGATCCTGAGTCCAATATGGGCTGGTGGTTACGCTCGTAGTCATGGACCTATGCTTAGCAGATTGGGCTGAACGAATAAAGAACGGGGTGGCGGAGCCGTTTGAATGGGGTGGCCGATGGAGCAATGCACTCCATCGGCCAGCGCACATAAGCAGCTTTCGGACATTTCGCCTTCATCCTCCGGCTGCTCGGAAAATGGGAAGCTGCGGCCCGCCTTGCGGCAATAGCGGGGCGGGCCATAGCCCCTAACCTATCAACCCGGTTTTCTGATCGCCAGAATAACGGTGTTAATGTTGGTGCCAGCATGGGCGAACGATCCCGCTGGCAGGTCATGCCATTTCCTCCAGCCACAGGCAGGGCGGCACCGCTCCACTATTTCATGCAAGGCCCGGTGCCGCTTGTCCTCCCGAAATTCGGCGCGGGCGCTCATCACGGCAACAAGGATGCCTCCCGGTTTCAGAAACTCGAAGGCATGGCGGACATGATCGCAATCGCGGCCCCGGTCAAAGGGCGGGTTCATAATGATGCGGTCATAAGACGGGGACGGGGAAAGGGTGAGGAAGTCCGCTTGCCGCACCGCGTCAAATCCATGCAGCACGCGCAGTTCGTGCGCCAATCCGGGCTGTATCTCGATGCAGTCCACCAGCGCCCCGGCATCGCGCGCCGCCTTGGCGAGAACGCCGGTCCCCGCGCTCGGTTCAAGCACGGTCAGCCCCTTGCCGATCATCGCGCATTCCATCACGCGCCAAGCCACCTCGTCGGAGGACATGAACGCCCCGAAGTCCTTGGCAGGGGTCAAATGAAACTCCGGCGCGTCGGCGGCTTCGGTGCTGTCGTAGCCGTCCCCGATCACCTCGCCATAATATTCGGCAAGCAGCTTGTTCACCTCTTTGAGCAAATCCTTGCGCTCGAACCACAGATGCAGATTGCCGTTGCCGAAAACGCGGACGCGGAAATAATCGCCGTGAACAACAAAGGGCGTGTGGTCGGGCCTCGATGTGACCTGCTCGGTGATGCTCATGCTTTCAGGACAGGGGCCTAGCCCGTCCAGTTCGCGGAAAACCCTTTCCACATCGCGCAAGGTATCGCGCCGGTTGTAATTGCTCCACCATCTCCCGCTATCGCCTAGCGCCCGCTCGATGATAAGGCGGCTCCCGATCTTGAAACCGTCATGCGAGCGGAAACGGCGGTCCAGCGCCGCGAAGGTGTTGGCGACGCCACGCAAGTAAATGTCGCGCCGGTTCTCCCAGATATGGCCGAAGGTCGCCGCGCAATTTTCGCTGGTGAAGGCGGGCGGGACGCCTTCAAGGCCGGAATAAAATTCCTCGCGCGCCTGTCGGTCTAGAAGCTGGTCAAAGCCTAAGGTTTCCAGCAAATGCCGCCAGCAACGGCGATCCACCGCCGCCGTCATCCTCTCCGCGAAATGCTCGCGGGCCGTGGTCTTGGTCCGGCTATGCGTTTCCCGGTCATAATGTTCATGGTCAGTTTTCGCGAGAAACGCACGCGTTAAGCCGGTGTCATTATAGCGGTCGCCCGTAGGCGCATTGAGGGCAAGCGCACCGCCAATGCTCAAGGCTGCGGCCTCGTCGCTCAAGCGGTGGTAGCTGTCGAAGGCATCAAGCCAACGCTCGATTGCCATGTCGCGGCCTGCGGTGATCTCGTCGATCTGGACACGGTTCATCAGTTCAAAAGACATGGGGGCGATTCCTCGCAAGAATAGGGTGCAATGGGGGGATGCCGGGGACGGACAGCGCCGCCCCCGGATGCTGGCCGGTTAGTATTCGTCGGCGCGAAGGATCGTCAGGACGCGGCAGGTAACGCCGGGGTCCGACGGGTCGGGCGATCCCCATTCCGTCTGACGGTCGTAATAGTCGATCTTCCAATAACAGCGGACGCCCCGCCACTCGAAGTCGCCAAAATCGCGCTCGCCGTGCGGGTTGTTATCCTCGCTGAAATTGGCGTAATTGCCGACGATGAACATAAGCTCCATCTGCCGCGCGACGGCGATGATGGGATTGCTATCGACCATCGCAAGAATACCCTGTGTCATCACCACGATATTCGGCGCGGGGCTGTTGATGTTCGCGCGCAACTGGTCGTTCAACCCGGCAACCTTTTCGACATAGGCCGCTTTCTGTTCGGGGGTCAGTTCTGCAAAGTTAATCATGCGCTTATTCCCTTCCTAAAATGGAGCCGAAGGCGATGGCGTCCATCGGCTTCTGCCTGAGTGGCGAGCCGGGTCGGTGAATGGCGCAAATCAGGGCCGGGGACGGCGGAGGGGGATCGCCCGCCCTGCACAAGCGCAGCGCGGAAGGGTGGGGATACCGCCGTCCCCGCCAAGCGAGGCCGCTCGCGGCCGAGACGGTCCAGCCCTTGCGACAGGGGGCAGGAACAGGCCCCGAAAACGCCTGCAAATGCGCGGCGGCTTGCCGCCTCACTGTTCGGGATGGGAAAGAACGTGCCCGCCTGCGGCGGGCGCCGCTGGGAGGGAGGCAAGGCCCTCCGCCCGCGCCAGGCTATGACGGGCGCGGGCTTCATATGGACATAGAACAGCTATGGGATGGACGGGGCGGCGGAGGATTTGATAGTCAGAACAGGTGAGCCAGATAAATCGCATATTCCCGCGCTGGGCGGCATCGTGGGGCACCCTCGCCCGATCCAACGCGCAAGTGCGCTCGCAATGCCGCATGTGCGGAATCCAGCAGCGGGTGGACGCTTCGGTTCAAGCATTACGCTTCGGGGCCGCGGCCTCGCCGGTTGACCAGCTCGACGGATGCACCATCGTCGGCTGTCATGGCCGCGTCTATTTTCTGGCGGCGCGGTCCTATGGCCGGACGTGGCTCACGCTGCTTTCCAGCGAAGATCTGCGCGAGACGCTGGCCGGGGCCGCGCAGCCCGCGAACGCCGTATCGCTCGATCTGGTTCGGACGAAATCGCCGGGTGTCAGCGATGCGGGGTGAATGGCGGCGATGCCGTCAACCGGCGCGGTCCAGCGCGACAGTCCGCGCTAGGCGATAGGGAACGCCGATGCGGTTTTCCGCCGTGCCGCGGCGGCGCAGGATAGCCGCAACATGCCGTTCGGCTCCGGCGCGATCGGGGAAGGAGAGGCATTTGGATTGCCCGCGCGTCCCGATCCGTCCCCAGCTCGTCTCGACGATGTAAGCGCCGAACAGGTCGGGCATGACACATATCGCGTAGCGGCGGCGCACGTTGCGCGCAGGATCGACCGCGATCAGGTCGATGGGCGCGAACAGGGCGATGGCGGGCGTTTCCATACGCTCGAATCTAGCTGGATGCGCCGCCACTGTCTGACGAGTATTTTGAATCACCGCGCCCTGACTGATTCAGAGCGTGAATCAATCCGGGACTTCGGGGCGGGCCTGGTCCGCTCCGAAGCCCCGGCGAAAAATCGCAGCGGCGCGGCCGTCGCCTGTGACGGTCGCGCCGCTTCCGCTGCCCCTCCCCTCGATCTGGCTAGACCTTCATCCCGCCTGCCCTCGGAATAAGGCTAAGGGAGCCGCCACGGTGGGCGGCTCCCGCTTGGTCATTCGGCTGCGACGGCAAGATAATCCTCGTCGTCGTTGTCGGCATCTTCGTCGCCGGTATCGGTGTCGTCGGCCTCCTGATCGTCACCGTCCTCGTCCTCGGTTTCCTCCGGCTCGGCTTCGGGTTCCTCCGGGGTGACGAGCGCCGGGGGGAGCCAACCGTGACCGGGGACGCGCTCGGCGCAGGCTTCGGCCAGCTTGTCCTTTTTCATCTTCGCGCAATTCTCGGCAGCGGCGGGGCCGCAAGCCTCGGTCAAGGCCGCAAGCATCGCCTTCTTGCTGATCGCTCCGAAAAACTCGACGCCTCCCTCCCAATGCTGGCGCATATCGAGATTGGCAGCGCGGGCGATACGGTCCACCGAACGCAACCGCTTCGGGTCTGCATATTTCCCTTGGCGACCGTCGATCAACGCGGCGGTGCAGGCTGCAAGCAGGCGGGCAACATCGGGTTCGGCAAGCGCCAGCGCCCATGCGAACCGATTGGCCGCTTTCTTCGGTGCGCTCGCGATCAGGTCGGCCACCCCCTCATAGGGCGATGCCATTTCGTGCGTGTTGTAGTCGAAATGCTGGCACGGTTCTTCAATGTCCGCACTGGCGCGAATCTGAACCGCGTGGGCGTCGGGATAACTCTGCGAGAGGATTGGCAAGAGTGCGTCCAGCAAGACGGCATTGGCAAGCCGCTGGTTCTTCGCAACCTCGGCCTGCAAGGCGACGGTCCGCATCCGCGACAGTTCCTCGGTCATCCGGGCATCGTAAAGCGGGCGCGGCGTGGCGGTGCTGCCGGTGCTGTGGCCGCTGGTCCGGTTCCCGTTCCGGGTCGCCTTGCGCGCATAGGCGGTTCTGTTGCTCGCTCCGTCATGGCCGATCACGATCAAAAGCCGCCCGTTCGCTTTGGCGTCCTCGGAATAAGACCGCTCGACCGTGCCAAGACGGCTAATCTCGGCCTCAATCGCGCGCAAGTCGTGATCGAATTGCGTATCGAAATCCTCGCCAAGTGCTGCGAACAGTTCCTCAATCCGCGCTTCCCGCTTCTCCTGTAGCTCGTCCATGAACACCTGTTCGGCATCGGATAGAGTCTGCGTCACCTCGTCGGGATAGAGCGTGTTCCACTTATAGCTGTCATAAGGGGTGCTTTCGGCGGCAATGACCTCGCCCCACCCTTCGGCCTCGGCTTCGGCCGTAAGCGCGTCCAGCTTTTCATCGGCAAGCCGCTGCACAAGATCGGGGTCGTCGGCATAGCCTTCTCCCTTGGTGGAGAACAGGTCGCCGGTGATCGTCCCGCCCGCTGCCTGATAGGCTTCCATGCCCACGAAACGGAACAGCCGGTGGCCGGTCGTAACCTTGGTTTCGGTCAGGGCGCGGCGCACCTCATGGGCGGTGCGATAGCGTTTCAGGACACGTTCTTGCCGCTTGTGGTCATCGGTCAGGGTGAACGCCTCGACACACGCCACGTCGATCTTGTTGCTGGCCAGGGCGTTGATGACCTTCGGGTTAAGACCGGCAAGCGCCAGCATCTTGCGGACCTCGACTAGATCGTAATGGTAGCGGTTGGCGATAGCTTCCTCGGTGAAACCTTCGTCGCGCAAGGTGGCAAAGGCCCGGATGGCATCGGCGGGGTGCATCGCCACGCGCTGCGCGTTTTCGGCATAGCTGATCGACGTCGCATTTTGGCTGTCGCGCAATTCACAGCGCAACGTCGCATCGCGGCCCCATACCTTCGTCTTGACGTTGTGGACAGCGGCCCGCCTGCGGCGCTCGCCAACGATAACCTCATATTTGCCGTCCTCGCGGGCAATCACGACAAGGTTCTGAATCTGTCCATCCTCGGACGCCATGCTTGCGGCAAGGGATTCGATTCCGGTCTTGACCTTGCGGACATTGCGCGGGGTGACGACTAGATCGCTCCACAGGATATTCAGGGTCGTCATTTCTCTTTCCTTCCTTTTCATTGGCCGTCAGGCCGATGGCTTCCTTCGCCATCGGCCTCGGCGGGCACGGACGACCAAGAACAGCGGGGGGAGAGGGGGCAGCGAGAATCTGACGGAGTGGTGCGGGCAGGCGCTTGCGCCAACCCGGTCCGGCTGATTGTCGTTGCAGGGAGAGGGGGCCGCGCGCCCCTTTCCCCGACAAGACATGAGGATCGCGCCGCCCTGGCGGCGCACTATCGACCGCGGCGCTAGATCCGCGCGCGACGATCGCGCCGGCGAGCTGGTCGACGTGGAAGGAAGAGACATGGGGGCGTTGCGGGGGTGTCCCCCGCTGAGGGGGTAGGGCGAGACAGCGAAGCGGCTCGAACTCAGGGGGAGGCTTCCCCCACCGCTCCTTTCAATGCCTGAACAACGCTGCTAGATCGGCCGATGGCCTTGCTGTCGGTTCCCCTATTCCTTTGGCTGGATGCACGCTCGCTGCCATTGGGACTACTGGTGCTGAATCACCTTCTTGTGATACTTGGCGCTTACGCTGTCGGTGATACCATCGCGCGTCGTTTGCGCCCCCTCCCCGACTAGACACCGGCGCGGCCGACACGCCGCTCCATCTACTCGACGGGTTCTCGATTTACGCTTTCAGCACCCAAATCGCCAAAGCGATAAGCGCCAGCGTCGAAAAGGCCATGAGGCTGATGCGCGCGATCTCGAACCACCAGCGGATGCCGCGCGGCTCCACGTCGCTCATAATCTGGAACGACGAGGGCAGGCTTCGATAAAATGGCGTAAGCTACCAGAACACAACCACTATCGCAGCAAGACAAACGCCAGTCTTGACCGTTTCCGGCACCTGAAGCGGAACAACAATGAACACCAACAGTGCCGTGAGCGCCACCAGAACCAGACACAAAAGCGCCTGTGCCTCCAAGGATTTTCGAGCCAGAAATTCCAATCTCTCTTCGCTCGGCAGCTTGTTCATCCCGGCTCTCCTATTCCGCCGCCTCGACATCGGCGTTCCGCCATAGCCGGATCAGCTTCACCATTTCAGCCCTGCGACCGAAGGCATCGGCATAGACCGCGCCGCCATGTTGACCGAGAAAGGCGAACAGGCAGGCCATATCATCGGCTACTGCCCGGTCCACGCTGAACAGGTCGGCAATATCGAAGCCGCCGTGGTCGTGCGCGTTCCACCATGCCAAGAGGAAATTCGCGGTAATGCGTGACTGCCCGGTATCGGACAAGGCGAGGGGCAGCAGACGATCTAGCGCCGCCTGTGCATCGGAATGTGAGATATTGCCCGTCTCGTTCATGTTGCACCTCGTTATCAGGATCATGGCCCATCTGGAACAGAAGATAAACGTCTCCTGATCTCTGGCGATAGCGGCGCGGCCGTCGCTTGTGACGGCCGCGCCGCGATGGATTAGGACCGGGCAGATATTCGATGATGCCCCGCCCCTCGCGCGTGACTGGACGCCCCCAATCGTCGCGCTCGCGCTTGCGCCAGTGGTAACGGAAGCGGCGGGGTTCCCCGTCAACCGGCTCCACCCTGTAGGAGATGCGACCCGATTGGCCGTCGCGCCATCCCTTGCCGATGATCTCGGCAAGGTGGCGCTTTTGGGTGGCGGTAAGGTGAAGTCCCTCGATCAACCGGATAGCCATCGCTTCCCCCTCAAAATGCAAATGCGTTCTGGCCGCTGCTTTCGGTGAAGCTGACGCTATCGCCCGCCGCGTAACGGTCGCGGCCTAGCTGCGACCATTGGAGATAGCCGGAACGGTCGTGCTTGAACCAACCGTCCTCGATACCGATGATGAAGCCCCACGCCACGTCCTCGGCGCACTGGCGACCATGATTGATCGGCCAATGCTCACTGGCGTTATCCTGTCGGCAAACCTTCGGCTCGCTGAACAGGCGCATGATCGCGCTGCGGTCCTCCGGCTCGGTCGCGCCCATTTCGCGCATGATCGTTCGCGCCTCTCCGGTGGTAATATATCCTGCGGCCTTCTTGTCCTCATGGTGGGAATAGCGGCATCCATAGGCGACGGCCCACATGATGCAGCCCGGATCGGTGAAGTCCTGCGTTTCGAGCAATTCGCGCCATTTGCCCGCGGTGATAAGGTCAACCGCGTGCCACCAGCGGGCATCGGGCGCGGTGGAATGACCATAGCGGTTCGGCGCGCCGTGGCGGTCGATCTCGAAACCCAGCAACGCCTCTACATGTCGGACATAGGGATGATCCGCCAAAAGCGGATGACGAAGCCCGATCTTGCGGGGCTGATCGCCATCGGGCGGGCAAGCCTCAATCGGGAAGCGGAAAAGGCGGGAGGGCAGATTCCACGGCGCGGGCAAAGTGAAACCGTGGGGCACGTCCAGCGCGCGATTTATGTCGAGAACGACAAGATTGGGGGCAAATCCCTTCGCGACGAGCAATTCGCCAAGGGTATCGCCATGAATATCGGGGTTATGGTTTTCCATGGCCTTAACGCTCAATCTCGATGAGATAGATCGTGCCCCATGGGAGGCAGTAAACTTCTTCTTGGCTGTCAATGACGATGCCGGTCTGATCGACGGCAATGATACCAGCGCGCTCGTAACAATAATGTTCAGTCTCGATTGTCAGGATGACGCTATCGGGTCCGGTCAGCAGCTTTTGGAGATATTCGAGCATCTTGCTTGTCCTTCCTTTTCATTGGCCGTCAGGCCGATGGCTTCCTTCGCCATCGGCCTCGGCGGGCACGGACGACCAAGAACAGCGTGGGGAGTGGGGGCAGCGAGAATCTGCCGGAGTGGTGCGGGCAGGCGCTTTGCGCCAACCCGGTCCGGCTGATTGTCGTTGCAGGGAGAGGGGGCCGCGCGTCCCTTTCCCCGGCGAGACAAAAGGATCGCGCCGCCCTGGCGGCGCACTATCGACCGCGGCGCCAGATCCGCGCGCGCGACGATCGCGCCGGCGAGCTGGTCGACGTGGAAGGAAGGCAATGGGGGCGTTGCGGGGGTGCCCCCCGCTGAGGGGGTAGGGCGAGACAGCGAAGCGGCTCGAACTCAGGGGGAGGCTTCCCCCGCCCCTGCTTGATTTTTGCTATTCAAACGAAGATGTCTTACGCTGTCTTACAAGAACGGGAGGCGATCGGAATGAGCCTTTTTAATGTGCGTCTGCCGAGGGAGATCGAGGCAAGATTGAGCGAGGAAGCGGCTGCGCGCCGATGCAGTAAATCCGACATAGCGCGTGATGCGATTACGGCATTTTTCGCCCGAAAGGACAGGGAGAATTACGAGGCTGGGGATACGGAGGATGACTGGTCGGAGTTTGGCGCTGAAGTCATGGACGCCCAACGCAAGGTTTTTGAACGGGTGATCGCCAAGCTCTACGACGCCGAGTGGGCCGATTTGGTCGAGCCTCTTTATGACGTCTTTCGCAAGAAGGTCATCGAGAAATCGAAAGCCTATGGAATATCAGGCAATGCGGGGAACCCGACATTATCTCTCGACGCAAAGGGTGTGCCGATGGTTACGGCCGCGATCGGCTTTGCCGCCGATGATATTTTTGATCTCAGGACGCCGCTCGAAGATTTGTTCTATCAATATTGCGTCGATGCCGGAGACGAAGCGTTCGATGAGATACCCAGTATTTGGGAGCGGGCAAAGGCTCGACTTGCGGCTGACGCCGCCTCCGACCAGATGGAAGCCTGACGAAAACATGGCCGCGCGGACCTGTGGGACGCGCGGCCGCCGCCGATCCAGGGGACCGGCGGGGCTTCGCCCGTCTCGTTCCTAGAGGGAGAGACGTTCGGCCATATAGTCGCCGCTGCGTTCGCAGTCCTCGCAGGTTTCGTGATCGTGGACCGAAATGAGGGTCCATTCCTGCGCCTCGGCATCCCATGCGGCAGCGGCATCCTTGAATATGTTGGCGCTCCCGCAATGCGGGCAACGCAATTCGATCTTGTCCATGATCCTGTTCCCTATGTTATCGAAAGGCGCTGCGTTCTCACCCTCGGCGCGGGTCATCGGCCCGCCTCCGATTCAGCGATCCGGTCCAGAAAGCGGACCATTTGAGCGGACAGCGACAAGGCCGTAGCGGCCGCGTCCTCGCGGTCCGTGGTGTAATAGGCAACGCGCTCGGCATGGTCGCGCCGCCAATCGGCATCATGCTTGCCCTGATCTGCGCGAGTGATGGAAGCGAGCCGGTAGCTGACGCGATATTCTCCGTCCCGCTTGGTGATGGCCATATGCGGCAAGGCGCGCACGGCAGCGAAAAGAGCGCGGTCGGTCCTCATGCCTGCGCCTCCCGGTCCGAGAGGTCGGCCACCATTGCAATGCCGTCCTCGAACCCGTCCTCGATGGTGGTGATAAGGCCGTCGAAATCCTCGTCCGGCCCCAGCATGTCGGCCAGCATGATCGTGATTTCCACGTCAACGCCATAGTGATGATAAAGATTGAGGAAGTGACCGATGCGGTCGTCAACGCCTTCCTCAAGGTAGCGGGCGAGGTCGATTGTGCGCTCGGCGTTGATCCGTTCGATCGTGGTGGCGTCGATACTATGCAGGGGATTAACGAGTCCCATGTGCTTTTTCCTTTCTGAAAATGGAGCCGAAGGCGATGGCGTCCATCGGCTTCTGCCTGAGTGGCGAGCCGGGTCGGTGAATGGCGCAAATCAGGGCCGGGGACGGCGGAGGGGAATCACCCGTCTGCACAAGCCGAAGGTGCGGAAGGCGGGGATACCGCCGTGCCCGCCAAGCGCGGCCGACGGCCGCGACGGTCCAGCCCTTGCGACAGGGGGCAGGAACAGGCCCCGAAGCGCCTGATACCAGCGCGGCCGATGTATCGGCGGCTATTCGATCATTGGCCGGTTCGCCGGCGAATGATCCTCACCGATGGCAGCGGCCCGGTTTCATGGACCGGGCCTCCCCTTCCCGCCTGCTTCGACAATCCGGGCCGCAAGCCACGCCTTCTGCTGACCGATGCCAAGGCCGATCATCGGAACGCGCGCACGTTTACCGGCATAATCGAGCAACGGTGCGCGGTAGTGCTTGCCCGCGAGAAAAACGATCTCGCCCGCATAATCAGCGCCTAGCGCCTTATCGAGCTGGTCCGCCACGCGCGTTCCCCATAGGCGGCGCTCGGCCGCGCTCATCATGGCATGTGTCGTGTCGTAGGGGTCGATATGCGCGCCAGGATCAAGCAAACCATGCTCGGCCGACAGGATGAACCATCGGCATCCGATGGCCTCGACATAGGTGCGCGCTTTCCTGAACCAGTCCGATTGATAGAGGTCGGCCGCGCGCTCGCGCTGCGCGGCTTTTTGCGCCGCGCAGCTTACAAGATAGACCGCTGCGGCGCTGCTCGCTTCATGCGCGGCATGGGCCGGAAGCATCGGCATCATTGGCCGTCCTCCATATCCGCGAAATGGTCGGCAAGATGATAGGCGAGAAGCTGGCGGCCCCATGTTTTGGCGATCAGTTTGGGGGTCGGAATATAGCGCGGCGGTCGGACGCAATCGCGGGCCATCGGTCAATCCCCCTCGTCCCGTTGCCTATCATCGCGCGCGGCTTCCTCACCTTCCATATCGGCGGCCTGCAAGCGGATCAGGATGCCCAAATCCCATTGCTCCCCCGGAACCGCGACAAAGGAGCCGAAGGCTGTTTCAGGGGTGGGCTTCGCGATGCCATCCAAGCCGTCATGGCTGGCGAACAATGCGTCGATCGCGCGGGCAATGTGGGGATTGGAGTGAGTGCGGGACGTAAAGACGAAATCGGCCCCGCCAAAAACATGAGTCCAGGGCGAGGGACAATATTCGCCGCCATCGTCCATGTCGGTGACTCCGCCCTCATATTTGTCCGTCACCTCTTTCACGCGGCCCTCGGTCGGGCCATCGGTCCATGTGATGTCAATGCTTCCATGATCGCGATTGCGGACCGAAAAGCGGACGCCGGGAAAGACCGCTTTCAGTTCGGTGCGGATATTCTTGACCGCCAGCTTGCCCGAACGGAGTTCTTCGCCCTGAAGCAAATTCTTGAGGGCCGGGTCGGCGCGTAGGCGCTGGACAGCCACGGCAAATCTAAGGACCGCATCCTCGGCCGCCTTGCGCGCGTTCGCCGCCACATGCGCGGCATAGGCCAGCGCCTCGGCAATCTCCTTGTCCGTCGCAATGCCGGGCAGGATCGACCATTGCACGCCCCGAATGATGCACTCCGGCAGCTTCAAGGATTGGTGGCCGTTCTCGAAAACAACGTCGAAAGTGGCGCTGCCTCCCCTGTGAGAGACGCCGCCCGCACAGGACACCGTATCGGGCCGCTGCTCGCCGTGGATTGCATAGACGATGCCCCTGCCCGCGTGGCGCAGAACGCAATTTATCCGGGTTCCGACAATGATGGTCATTTCTCTTTCCTTCCTTTTCATTGGCCGTCAGGCCGATGGCCTTCGCGCCATCGACCGGCGGACACGGACGCCCAAGAACGCGGGGAGAGTGGGGGCAGCGGGAATCTGCCGGAGTGGTGCGGGCAGGCGCTTCGCGCCAACCCGGTCCGGCTGATTGTCGTTGCAGGGAGAGGGGGCCGCGCGCCCCTTTCCCCGGCAAGACATGAAGATCGCGTCGCCCTGGCGGCGCACTATCGACCGCGGCGTTAGATCCGCGCGCGACGATCGCGCCGGCGAGCTGGTCGACGTGGAAGGAAGAGACAGGGGGGCGTTGCGGGGGTGCCCCCCGCTGAGGGGGTAGGGCGAGACAGCGAAGCGGCTCGAACTCAGGGGGAGGCTTCCCCCCCTGCCCTGCCCGATCGCAATTGGCATCGGCCTATTTGTCGGATACCGTTCCCACATGGAACGGACCGCCACGAAATCGCGCAAGGCTATCGGCTACATGACGATGTTCGGCGCTGGCATCTTCGCTATGTGGGGAGCTGCGATCCTCATCGAAGATTACATGATCTTCATGCTGGTCTTTTTCTTGGTCATCCTGCCGATCACGGACCGGCTCACCCGCGCGGTTAGCGGCTTTTCCTGCAACGAGCTGCTGGGATTCGGATCAAACGACAGCGCGCAGCGTCGGCGGTCCGGTGACGAGGTTTCATAGCGGCAACGCCAGTTGATTGCGGTCGGGTCCAGGCACGCCGGACATTTTTTCGATGATGGTCGCGGCGATCGCGTCGGCCGCGCGTTCGCGCATCTGCTCATCGGGCATCGTCAAGGCGACACGCGCCCATCCCGGCGCTGTCAGAATGATCGCGGACAGCTCATCACATCCGACTCGTTCCAAGATTCGTTCCATGCGACAATGAGAACAAAAAAAGAACATAAACGCAAGCCCGCTTAACGGGGCTGGCGGGGGCAACGCTGATCGTCGCGCCAGTAGCGGCCCCAGCGCGCGACCGTGCCGCTGGCGAGCATCGCGCAACTGAGATTGCGGCCGTCGCCAAGGGTGCAAAAGGCTCCGGTCCGGTTGCCCCCGGCGCTGCCGATCGACAGGCAGCGCATGGTGGGCGCGTTGACGCGAATATGATCGTAGGCAGCGCCGCGAAACCGGATGCGCCCGCTCGCGCCGCCAAGCAGGTTCACCAGCGCCCGCATGGCATCGTCGCCGGAAGCGTCGGGACAGGGGTGGCCGCGTCGACAGCTATTGTCGCGCTCGCGCGCGGCGATCCCGGCGACGCGGACGCGCGGACCTTCGGCGCACCAGACCGGGCCGTCGCCATCGGCAACGAGTGTCGGCGTGCAAAGGAAAACCAGCCCTGCGGCGATAATGCTCATAACACCAATCCATAGCCCAAGGCGGCACCGATCATCATCGCTGTGATCAAAATCCAGTGGTCCAGCAGGATCACATAGCCGAAGCCGGAATCATCATCGGGATCAGGCCCTTGCATCATAACGGGCATATTGACGGATTTGTAAAATAGAGACAATCCGACAATATGCGAGCCTAAGCTGCCTTGCCGGTTTGTTCTTTTTCTGTTCTTGCTGGCCCTTCATTTCCGAATCGAGCCAGGGACATGCGGAAGCCGGACAGCATCGAACATCTATATCTCGACTTTGACGGCTTTTTCGCGTCGGTGGAGCAATTGCGCGAACCGCGCCTGCGCGGCCGCCCTGTTGGGGTCGTGCCCTATCAGGGTGGCGGGCGAACCTGCATCATCGCCTGTTCGCGCGAGGCGAAGGCGCGCGGCGTCAAGTCGGTAATGATGGTCGACGAGGCGCGCGCTGTGTGCCGCGATCTGGTGCTGGTGCCGCAAAAGCCGGACCTATACCGGCGCGCGCATAATGCGCTGGTGAGCGAGATCGGCACGGTGATTCCGGTCGATCAGGTGAAGTCGATTGATGAATTATCCTGCTGGCTCGATCGCAAGCATCGCGCCGCGCCGCATGAGCTGGCGGACCGCATCAAGACGGTGATCCGCTACAATATCGGGGCCACCCTGACCTGCTCGATCGGCATGGCCGCCAATCGGCATCTGGCGAAGATCGCGAGCGACACGCGCAAGCCTGACGGCCTGGTGGTCTGGCATCCTGAAGATGTGCCCGCGCAACTTGCGCGGCTGAAGCTCTCGGACATTCCGGGCATCGGCCGCTCGATGGCAAAGCGGCTCGCGCGCGCCGGGGTGGTCGACATTCCGGGCTTCATGGCATTGCCGCCGAAACAGGCGCGGGCGCTGTGGCGCAATGTCACGGGCGAGCGGCTTTGGTATGCGCTGCATGGCTACGCGATCGAATCCCCGGAAACCGAACGCAATATGTTCGGCCATTCACGAGTGTTGCCACCTGACGGCCGCGGCCTCGACGATGCGCGCGTGATGGGCCGTTTGCTTCTGATCAAGGCGGCGCGGCGGATGCGCCGCGCCAATTTCTACGCTTCGGCCCTCTATCTCAGCCTGCGCGGCTATGAACGGAGCTGGGGCGATGTGGAGGCGCTGGGCGAGGTTGCCGACGATATGGCGATCCTCGCCGCGTTCGCGCGGCTGTGGGAGCATGTCGTCGCGGTGATCCCGCCCGCCACGAATATCCTGCGGCTGAGCGTGACGTTGGGCGAGCTGACCGACGCCGGGGCGCGGCAACCGGATCTGTTCGCCAATGACGATGCTGAACGGCAACGCTGCGAGATGCTGACGCAGGCGATGGACAGCCTCAACGCGCGCTATGGGCAAACGGTGGTGAGCCTGGGACCGTGGGCGCCGCCTGCGGGGGGCAATGTCGGGTCGAAGATCAGCTACACGCGGATTCCCGAAGCGGAGGACAATTGGTGAGCTGGCTCGATACCGTCCAGCTTCGCGACCTCGATACCGGGGACCGGCTCGAACTGACATGCCGCCGCTGCGGCAAGGTCCGGTTCGTGACAGCGGGCGAGCTGCTGGCGCGCGGAGATTTCGGGCGGCTCTGGCTGTCCGAAGTCGAAGCGCGCGCGCGGTGTCGGCAACGCGGCTGTGGCGGGGTAATGCGTCTCGCCATGCCGCGAAGCGGGGACACGAAAGGCTTCGTCGGAGGGATCGCCTAGACAGTGATAGGATTGGGCATCAGGGCAAGCGTCGGCGTCGTGCAACCCGCTGGCTCCCATTCTCGTCTAACCTGCCATTCCTTGGCTCTGCTGAATGGCACATTCGATCCGTGACAGGGGTGGATGCCCACGTCACCTCCCCAATCGGAAACACATGCGCCCACGTCGCCCGCCAGTAAACGCACGGCATCAATCGGCCTGAACCAACCTCGCAAGGCGCGTGATCGTGTTACTTGCACGGGCACTCCCACCATCATTATCTGGCGAAAATAGGGGTCCGCGGCCTGATACATCCGATCGACGGCCAAACCAGGCTCGATGTTGAAGAATGACCATTCAGGGGGCGCGTTAGGATCACATAGCTCATTTCCGATACGGGGTGGCTTTCGGGAAGGCGGCGGAATGTCAGTCACGATCTCGGCCGCTAACGGCGGCCGATCGTCGATTGCCTCGGATCGTTCATCATCCGATGGCGAAAGCGAGCAATTGGGGATCGCAAGCGGCACCAAGAGGACCGCGTGCATCAAAGCCGAAATAAACAAGGCGCTCGCGGCCGTCTTTCGCTCGCGTCCGCTTTCCGACATATCAAAGGCGGCGTTCCCACCCACGCGGGCGGGGATGGCCAGTCACATCATGCACGCGGTCCAACAGCGCGCGAAGGCACACGCGAACCTGAGCGGGTGTAAATCCACCGTCATCGGGTTCCGACTGGCCTGACGGGCGGACTTGATTCCAGCGATGATAGGGGGTGAGGACGAGCGCCAGGCGTGCCATCTCCGGGCAATTGTGCCCCAATCCAGTCGCATTGGCATAGGCTAACGACTTGGCGACACGGAGGCCGATGTTACGGGCGCACCATTCATCGGTAAAACCGATGTCCAGCAAGTGGGAGGATAGCGCGAGCTGGGCGGCAATGCCTGACCGATACAAAAAGGTTTGCCATGCCAAACGTCCCTGCGGTTGTTCAGTGGGGAAGAAACCTTCCGCAACATGATAACGCTGGCGGCTAAAGGCCCGCCCCTCTCTCGATCGAACAACGGTCGCCGCGGCGTCACCATAGCTTTCATACAACGGCGTCAGCGCCTCACCCCAGGGCGCGGCCGCTACCGCCGGTGCGGCCGCGATCGCTCGCAACAGACTGCGGCGCGACGTGCCAGCACCCGTCAACGAATCATTCGCGCCGTATTGGTCTGGAGACATGAGAATCACCTTCGCCGCTGATCTCCATCACCAAAATTGGTGTCCGGAGATAATAACCGGCACCGCTTATAACATGAATAACAGGAAAAACTCAATAAGCGGTGCCGGTTATTAGGCTTCGCATTGAACCCATCTTGGGCTGGTTTACGACGCAGGAATGGGAAGGCCGCCGCTCAACGTGAAATCAACCAACATCCGCCTGCCGGAAGGTCTTGGCGAGCGCATTGACAAGCTGGTGGGACGCCAGCGACGGGCCGCGTTCATCCGCGAAGTCCTTGAGCGCGAAGTCGCCCGACAGGAAGGAGATCGGACCGGCACCAAGGACGATCCGCACTCAGAATGACGCGCGGGGCGCTCGGCGGCTTTTAGGTTCTACCGGAATCTGCCCTTGTGTGGTCATCCATCGCCTAGAAGATCGACAACGCTGCAATTCAGCGCCTTCGCGATCGCCTCCATGACCTCCAATGTCGGATTGCTGCGGCCTTTCTCGATGTTCGACAGGTGCGATGCGGCAACGCCGGATCGCTCGCCTAGCTCAGCCTGCGACATATGGAGAATCTTGCGGCGCTCCCGGCAATTTCGACCGAGAAGCATGGCGTGCTGCGATGCTGCGGCATGAATGATACCGCGCTTTTCGGCCGCCTCGTTCGCTTGCTCCTGACTATTCACGCCCGCGCCCCTAGTTAGCGTCATTTTCCAGTTACGAATCAGCAAGAGAATTGATGCTTAAAACCCGTCGCCTTATAACCATCTTGCGGGTGAACCATGAAGGGTGAAACGCACCCATCCTGGTTGCCTACGCGAGATCGTAGCTGCGAATATCCGCCGCCACCGGAAGGCGCTGGGTATCAGTCAGCAAAATTTTGCCTATGACATAGAAATGGACCGAACCTATTTCGGCGGAATTGAGCGCGGCGAACGCAATGTCTCGATTGATAATATCGAGCGCATTGCGAAGGGGCTGAGTATCCATGCCTATCTTTTGCTGATGCCTCCCGACATTTCGGGCGACGTGTCCGAATAAGGCGGGGTCGGCGCTTCACAGGTCCAGTTCCCCTTGCCGAAACTCGGCGGGTTCCTCCCCTTCCCTGCCCTGCCACGCGATCTTGTCGTCCTGCCAGATGGTGACGAAAGCGCGGCCCCTGCCCCATTCGGGTTCGGGATCGGGCTTGCGCTCGAAATTGTGGCAAAAGCTGCGGCCCATCGTTCCGCCGCTGGCGATGGGGCCACCGGGACGGTGGCGGATGCGATGGCAATAACCGCTCGGCTCCTTGACGCGGCGGCCATAGCCGCCCTTCCACGCGCGATAGTCGGATTCCTCGCGCTCGGTGGGCGGCTCCCAATGGAGGCAGCGGCTACAGGCAGCATCATAGGGCCGTGGCGCATGGGCCGGGGACGGCCGCGCTGGATCGTCCAGCGGCAGCCCGCCATTATCGCCTATTCCGGTGCGGTGCGGTGCGCTCATAGCTGATCCTCAATCGGCTCCACGTCGCGCAGCTCGACGAAAACGATTTTCTCGGATCGCTCGGCCCCCACCGGATCGAGATAGATATGAACATGATCGGTAAGGACTCTGGATATGCGCCAGACCACGCCGACGCGGCCGACTCTGCGCTCGAATTGGCCGTCTATCGAACCTGTCGATCCAGTGAGGCGAACGCGCTGGCCAAGGCGCAGCCAGTTCGCGGCGGACCGGAGCATCGCCGCCTTTTCCTCATCGCTGAGCGCGGGGCGGCCGATGCCGAAAGCCGCATTGGGGTCGCGCGCGATCCGGGCCAGCTTCTCGTCAACAGGCTCCGGTTGCCAGTCGATTACCGGCCCCGGCCTCGTCCGGTGCATGTGGATGATCGGCTTCGCGCCGAATAGGTCCGGCTGCACGCCTATGGTCCGCTTGGCGATCATGGCGGCGTGATAATCGTGACGCCATTGCCCATCGGGCGTTAGGCGCGGTTGCTCACGCGCCAGCGCCATAAGCTCGGCAAATTCCGCCGCCGACACGGTGGCGATTTCCGGGTTGTAACCTGTCACCGCTGGGGCGCGTTCGTCTGTGTCGCTGCTCATGTCGCCGCCCTTTCCGCGATGGCGGCAGCGGCCAACAGGCGAAGGAAAGCAGAAAGCCGCTCGATCCTGTCGGCGGTGGTGTCGTCGCCTGTCGTGCCCATGTCGTAATGGTCAAGATAGGCGCGCAATAGCGCGCGATATTGATGTGCGTCGGGACCGCTGGTGAGGCTCGCTGCCAGATAGTCATATCCGGTCTGCAAGCGCGGCTCGTTGTTCGGGGTCATGGCGCGATCCTTTCGGGAAATGGCGGGGCAGCGCGCGGCCGCCCCCTGATCGGTCAAGCGGCCTGCCTCGCGGGCTGGTTGGCCATGTGAGAGAGGATCAATTCGCTCGCGGTCTGCGCGGCGGTGGCCGCGCGGAAGATGGCGCGCTTGTCATTGCGAAGGGCCTTGAGCCAATCGGCAATATAGGCGGCGTGATCCTCGCGCTCGGTCGGTTCCATGCCTAGCTGCGCGCAAAGCATCGCTGCGCCAATCTCGGCAATCAATTCCTCGAAAGCCCGGATTTCCTTGCTGTCAGCATATTTGCGAAGGCTATCGCGGTCCAAGCGGTCGGGATGCCCGGTGCTATGGATTCCCTCATGGGCAAGGGTCGCATAGAAGGCGTTGCCGCTCACGAAATCAGCGAAAGCGGGCATTTGGATACAGTCGGCGCGGTCGTCATAGAAGGCGCTGCCGCCCCCTTCCCGATAGGTGACGGGATAGCGGGCAAAAGCCGCATCAAGATCGGGGTCGCGCTGGTCGCGGTTCTTGATCTCGACAACCGGGACCGGATATTTCGCCATGTCCAGGCCGTCGATCTGCTCGACATTGAACACAACATAGCGTTTCAGATAGCGGCGGCTCGCTTCCTCGCCGTCGCTGTTCGTGACAGGTTCGCCCGTCTCGCCGTCCTTTGGGGTGAAGGTTCCAGCGTGAACGACAAGATTGCCCTTCTCGCCCTTGCGGACCTGACCGCCTAGCTCATCCGCTTGCCGGTAGGTCATCCAATAGGGATTGGAATAGCCGCGCGTCATCGCTGCGGACCAAAGCAAGAGGATATTGATTCCTTGGTAGGCCGTTCCTTCGTGGCGCAAAGGAAGCGTTGCAGCGCCCGATGCCCATGATGGCGACCATGGGCGGGTGCCTGCCTCCAACAGTGCGATAATGCTGGCTGTGACCTCTTCGTAAACGTCGATGCGGTTGGCTTGCGCGCTGCGGGTTGATTTCCGTGCCATATGCTTGTTTCCCTTCCTAAAATGGAGCCGAAGGCGATGGCGTCCATCGGCTTCTGCCTGAGTGGCGAGCCGGGTCGGGGAATGGCGCAATTGAGGGCCGGGGACGGCGGAGGGGAATCACCCGCCTGCACAAGCCGACGGCGCGGAAGGCGGGGATACCGCCGTGCCCGCCAAGCGCGGCCGCCTGCGGCCGCGACGGTCCAGCCCTTGCGACAGGGGGCAGGAACAGGCCCCAGAATCAGAAACAAAGACGAGAAACGGGAAAAGTCGGCCGCTCGTCGGCCGTCGATCTATGACGGCGCGCGCGCGAGCGGGGGGATGCTCACGCGCTGCGCCGCCCCATCACCATGCCGGTTGCTGGCGGGGTGATGAAAAGAGACGCCGCAAAATCCGCGCACGCGGATCCTGCGACAATTTCATGCGAGGATCGTCACCCGCATAATGCGGGTTCGGCCGCCCCGCCCTCCCCTTCTCAATCGGCATCGGGGCTGGCGTCGTCGCCACCGTTTCCAGCGCGATTGTGTATATAGAAATGTTTGGCGATCAGGTCGGTGCCGTAAATGGTTTCGCCGCCACGCTCGTAGGCGGTTTCTTCAGGGACTCCGGTAATACGAACCAGGTCGCCAACGCCAGCCTTCTGCGCCTTCTCAGCCACTTTGCCGAAGCAAGTCACGCTGTTCCAGCGGGTATGCTCCGTCCATTCATCGCCTTCCTTGCGGGAGTATTTTACGGCGACCCGGACATATGTGACCTTCTCACGCGGTCGGATGCTGCCGATATTCCCGATGATATGAAACTCTGCTGTGTCACGCGACATGGCTTCAACTCCCTTCCTTCAGTGAAATCGTCATTCGACCGGAATGGCGGGAACCTCATAGGCTCCCCCTCCCCGCTCGATATTCGTTTGCAGAATGACCGGCCCTTGGTCGTTTCCGGTCTGGATCGACGGCCCGATCTGATCGCCGTTCTTCAAGGCCCACCGCTGCGGCAATTGATGACGCGCGAGATTTTGCGGTGTCACGACACGGCGGTAAGTCTCGATCCAGTCGCTCGCGATCGCGTGCTGCGCTGAGTCCAGGGTAAGTTCCCCGTTGCACACCATACGATGCAGCACGGTTTCGAGCGCGTCTTTGCGGCTCGCGTTCCACGGCCCGGTCCATGATTGGAGCCACAGATTGCGCGCGTCGGACGCAGCGCCGCCAAGGGAGATCGGGACGAGCTGATCCAGCGCATAATTCTCCGCGCTTTCGTCGGGGAGCCGTGCGCTGGCGAGGCGGCGCCGCGCCGCGGCCGTCCATGACGGCTTGGGCGTGCGCGCGGACAGATAACCGGGATCGCAGACGGTCGAAGCTATATCGTGCTGGGTTATGGCCGGGTCGACGGCACCGGGGGTTTCGATCCGTTCGGGGAGGAAGGTTGAAACGCCGGGAACGGGCGGGCGATCATGCCGCAATGCGTCGATGGTGCCGGCGACTTGGCAAAGCGCCTGGTCAACGAACTGATCGCACGCCCCGCGCGCGCTTTGCAGCGGATTGGCGATCAAATCGGGGTGAGCTTTGGAAAACAGGGCAGCGAGAATGATCCCGCCTGAAAAGAAGATCGGGATGCGGCCGATCACGCGGCCCGCCATGCGTCGTTCCAGTCGCCACCGGGGGGTGGCAGCTCGACCGCGATCGTTCGGCCGCGAGCGCCAAGATGCGGTCTGGCCTTGGCCACGCCATTGGCGGCGGCTGCGCCGTGCTGCGAATAGATGGTGATCGAACGGATATGGTCGGGGATATGGACCCGCGCATATAGCTCTGCCCCATTCACGGACCAGCAGCCCGCAAGGCCAAACAGGGCTATTACGGATTCGGCTTCCTCGAAACCTTCAGCCAGATTGAGGTGATCGCCGTCCAGTTGACCGATACGGACAGCGCCGCCGCGCGGATCTCCAAGAGTGCGCTTTGCATCTTCGAGCAACGGATGCTTGTTGCCATCGCGGTCGACGAACACGCGGGCCAGGGCGACGATTTCGCGCCGCTCGATGATGGGCAGGAAGAGGGCTGGAAGGCGAAGGCGCTCGCCGCCTTCATAGGTAAGCGCGGCGGGATCATAGCGGCCGATGGTCGAATGACCGAGACGGCGGCTTTCGAGATAGAGTTGGGCGGGCGTTCCGGGGAGCGGCAAAGCCTTGCTCCAAAGGTCGCGGGCGAGCGGTGCGAGGTCGCGCCGTTGCGGCGGGTTGGGATCGCGTTCGGTGGGACGGATATAGCCACCCTTCTTTGACAACGCCTCCATGATCGCGGCCTGGCTGCACCCGGCGAAGCAATGGAACAGCACGGCGTCTCGGCCCGGTGTGATCGAAAGCGATGGGCGCTTGTCGTTATGGGCCGGGCAGAGTGCCTTCCCATAACTGCCGTGCCAGGTGCCATTCAGCCGCCGCACAGCCTCTTTCGCCGCTGCCGTGGTCGTGATTGTCATGTGTCGGAAATAGCGTATAATACAAATCCGACAATGATTATTCCATTTGCCCTGCCCTTTTACCTCCCTGCCAAGCCCTCCGGCGGCGAAGCTGCCGGTTGCGACCGTGCGGCAAGATCAGGTGCGTAACGGGTGAGCGCGGTGCGATCGGTCTTATTGAGCAGCGGTCGCGGTCCTTTGGCGCAACACTGCGTGGATCACCTTTTCAATCGAATCATTATGAAAAACGCCCGTCGCGAATGCGGCGGGGTGATTCCAGATTCTAAGATTCATGATTCAGGGGGAGGCAA
This sequence comes from Erythrobacter sp. SG61-1L, assembly GCF_001305965.1. Classification (NCBI taxonomy): domain Bacteria; kingdom Pseudomonadati; phylum Pseudomonadota; class Alphaproteobacteria; order Sphingomonadales; family Erythrobacteraceae; genus Erythrobacter; species Erythrobacter sp. SG61-1L. The sequence continues at coordinate 47,215 of NZ_JXQC01000002.1, read as the reverse complement.
GTATCTGGATTAGCGCGATAAATGAAGGTCAATCCTGTCGTCCTGGGGGCATTAGCCTGACGCCTTGGGGGCTAAACCCTGTCGGTTTGGGGGCCGTAACCTGTCCGATCGGGGGGAGCCTGACGCCTTGGGGGCGATTCGCGAAATCGGTGATAATTGGTCCCTCCCCTCGCCCTTTGTGGCGCTTATCGAGGTCCGCGACCGATAACGCGCGACTCGTGATGACTCCTTGGCTTTTCCGGGGATGGCGCAAAGATTCAAACCTGTCGTCTTGGGGGCTGTCCTTTCCGTTATCCTGTCCTGACTTGACGAACGGCGACAGGTCAGGCAACCCATGAAGGGCGAGGTGATAGCGATGGGGAAATCGCAAGCGATAGATATAACCGAAGCAGAGGAATTAGTCTCCCCTCGCTCGATGAAGGTGGCGGCCACGCTCCAGCGCAAGGGCGGCGAAGAATTTGCTAAGCCCGGAAAGCTCGTTGAAGTCCGCTTCGTCAAAGGTCAATCGCTAAGCCTTGCGGCCTCACGCCTGTTCGCACTGATGGTTCTTTCCGCTGGCGGCGATGCGTGGCGCGATATGCGGCACCGGCTGCGGAAGTCCGATATTCGGCGCGGTCACAAGAGCAATGAACGAATACTCGACTTGCTTATGGAATTGCACGGCACGCTGTTTGCCGAAAATGATACGTCCTGGCGCGGAAAGCGCGCGACCAAGCGTTTCAGCCTTATTTTGCGATCCTGGGAGGAAAGCGAAGAGAGCGAGGAAACGGGATGGATTGAATGGGAGTTCACGCCCGATGCGCGCAAGCTGATCCAGGAATCGGAAACCTATGCGGTCATGCACCGTCAGGCCGTGCTTGGGTTCCGATCCGCCTATTCGCTCAAGCTCTATGAGGAAGGGGCGCTTCGCCTGCATCGGCGGCAACCTGTATGGAAAGTCGATATAATCGGTTTGCGTGCTGCCTTGGGTATCGACCCGGACGCCTATGCCGACTTTGCTCAGCTCCGTCGCCGGGTGTTGAAAGTCGCGCAGGCGGAGATTGACCAACTGGCGCATTTCACCGTGGAGTGGACCGAGACGAAGCGTAGTCGCGCCGTCTCCGAAATCGAATTTCGATTTAAGCCCAAGGCACCGCCCGAACAGATTGAAACCGTCGACGAACTGACCCGTCATTCGAGCGGTCGTGTCGCGCGCCGCGAAAAGACCGTCGAAACGATGACGGTCGCTGACGATCAATTGGTATCGCCGGATGCGATCGGGCAACTGGTCGCGGGACTGTCAGCAAAACTCGCCGCGCCCGACAGCACGCCGCGCGCCAAATTCGCCTCCTTCCCTTCGGGTTCCCTGAAATACGGCAGCGAAGAGTTCTACGACATTGGCAAGACCTACGGTGGTGGCTGGGACGTGGACATGATCGCGACAGCTTATCGGGACAATATGGGCGAGCGGCTACACCGCATTAGCGGACGGGCGCTCGAAAAATCATGGAAAGGCTGGTGTGAGTCGTATTCCGCCCGTCGTGGGCGACCCTCTTAGGCACAAATTGCAGCCCTGCAATTTGTGCCTTCATGGCATCCGGTGGGTGTAAATTGCAGGGCTGCAATTTGCACCGGCAAGGGATGGATGTGCCCCCAAGACGACAGGTTAGGAGAGGGCAGAGTGAGGGAGGAGGGGCAAAACCACCCCTAGCTGTGCGTTACCTTTCGAAAGTGGCGGGGGCTACGCCGCACTTTCGATTATCAGCCCATTGTTGACCAAAAAGCGAAAGTTGGCCATTGTCCCTTTAGATTTCACAAAGGGAGCGCCAATGGCATCTGCAATCGACAATGTTCTCGAAGAACAGACACTAAGCGTTGCCGATCTGGCGGCCCGGTCGTCGTCGGTTCTTGAACGGCTGCGGAGCGACGCACAATCGGCCCGCGCGGGTGAGAGGCGCGAGCCGACTTTTCCCATTGGCAAGGCCGCCGAGCTGGTTGGAAGGACGCCAGCGGCGATCCGCGATGCAGAGAATGACGGCCGCTTGGTGCCGCCGCCTCGCGGCAAGAACAACCGGCGCGTCGGATATACGCTCGCGCAGCTCAATGATATGCGCGGGACGTTCGGAACGCGGCCCTGGCGTCGACCGGACGAACCTTGCGCGATTTTGGCCGTTCAGAATTTCAAGGGCGGCGTGGGGAAATCCACGATCAGCGTTCATCTGGCGCAAAATCTGGCGATCAAGGGCTATCGCGTATTGCTGATCGACTGCGATAGCCAGGCATCGGTTACGACCCTGTTCGGCTATGTTCCCGATCTGGATTTGACTGAAGCGCAAACGCTCTATCCCTTCCTGCGCGAAGGCGAGCGCGACACGCTGGAATATGCGATCCTCAAGACGCATTTCGACGGACTCGATCTGATCCCGGCGAATTTACATCTGTTTCAGTCCGAATATGAGATTGCTGCGCGTATGGCGCGAGGGGAGGGGGTTCTGCTCGATCGCCTCGCGCAAGGAATCGCGTCGGTCAGCGATCTTTATGACGTGGTGGTCCTCGATCCGCCTCCGGCGCTGGGCGCAATCTCGCTGTCGGTGCTGCGCGCTGCCAATGCGCTTGTCGTGCCGGTGCCGCCAACGGTGATGGATTTTTCCTCCACTGCGGCATTTCTCGCGATGCTCGATGAAACGATTGAGAATCTGAAGGAACATGGTCTTGCGCCCAATCTCGCATTTCTGCGCTTCGTCGCGTCGAAGGTCGACGAGAACAAGTCGATGCAAAAGGGCCTGCTCGAATTGATGCGCCAGCTCTACGGCAATGCGATGTTGCGGACGCCGCTTAAAAACTCGGCGGAAATCGACAATGCCACGGCGCGACTGATGACGGTCTATGAAGTCGACAAGCCCATGACCGGCAAGGACGTGCGTGATCGTTGCCTGACGTATCTCGATGGCGTGTGCAACGAAATCGAGCTGGATATTCGGCGGCTCTGGCCAAGCCATTTGGCCAAACTGAGGAAGGAAGGCCATGCCTGATCGGACCAAATTGCAGGGCTGCAATTTGTGCCATGCGGGCATTGTGAGGACCAAATTGCAGCCCTGCAATTTGTGCCAAAGGAGCGGGCGGTGAGTTCAAATAACAAGAGTTTTCTCGACAATCTGGCGAGTGCGGTTGAGGTCAAGACTCCCTCTCCTGATCGCCCTGCGGAGCGCAATTCACGCTTGGGGAAGGGCGTTTTAGGCAATCGCGCCAACAGGCTGTCCGATCTGGCGTCGGGCGCGGTGGTCAACAATCCGCAAGAGCTGGTGGACCCCGCGCGATGCCGGATTTGGGAGCATCATAACCGCGATTACACGGCGCTCACCTATGAACGCTGCGCCGATGTGATCGAACCGATGATCGCGCAGGGTAAGCAGGAATTTCCTGCGATCGTGCGCCGCGTTGCCGATGATCCCGACTATGATTTTGAGGTTATCAGTGGTGCGCGCCGCCATTGGAGCGTGACATGGCTGCGCGCGCATAATTATCCTGAATTTCGCTATCTCGTCGAAATTCGCAGTCTTACGGATGAACAGGCTTTTCGCCTTTCCGACATTGAAAACCGGGCGCGCGAGGATCTGAGTGATCTCGAACGCGCGCGTGATTATCTGAAGGCGCTCGATCTCTATTATGATGGTAGTCAGAAGGAAATGGCGAGGCGCATAAACCAGTCGGAGTCCTGGCTGAGTCGCTATCTCGATCTGGCGCGCTTTCATCCCGACCTGATCGCCGCTTTTCCCGATCCCTTTGAATTGAAGATTTCGCATGTCGGCCAGCTCAAACCGCTGCTGAAAGGCGATGGCTCGCGCGCCGCCGTGATGGATGAAGCGCGGCGGTTGAAGGAAGCGAGGGAGGCCGGGGAGGAAGGACAGCCCGCAACCGTCCCCGATGTGCTGCGCTCGTTGACGGCTGCTGCGGGCCGCGATGCGGAGAAGGCCAAGCCCACTCCGCCCAAGCCGGTAGCCCCCAAGAAGTCAGGAATGGACGATTTCACGGTTCGCAACGGAAGCGGTGCGGCTCTGTTCCGGGTGGAGGGTAAGGACCGCAAAGGGAAGGGGCTGAGCCTGACACTATTCCTGAAAGGCGGCGGAACACGCGAGGAAACGGAAGCTGCCTTGCGGGAATTGCTCGATCATCACTGGCCTAAAGGGAGCTGACTGGCACAAATTGCAGCCCTGCAATTTGTGCCGGAGGGCGCAAGCGGATGCTCGATGCGATAGGAGAGACGAATAGCCACAAGCCCGTAAATGTGGTAATGTGGGTTTGTTGTAATTTATGAGGTTCTTATGAGTCGTCTGACGATCGACATAACTGACCAGCAGCATATGAGCTTGAAGGCGCTCGCGGCGTTGCAGGGCAAGACGATCAAGCAATATGCGCTTGAACGTCTTTTTCCGGCTGATGGTAGCGATCAGGCATGGCAGGAATTGAACACCCTGTTGAACAAGCGGATTGCTGACGGACTGGCGGGCAAAGTGTCGTCCAGAAGCATTGCCGACATTGTGAATGAGGAGTTGGGCGAGGATGGCCGCGCTTGACCGCTGGCTATGTTCTCACTGATGCGGCCGATGCCGATTTGAGTGGCATCGTTCGCTATACCCGCAAGCAATGGGGCGCGTCCCAGGTGCGTCGCTATATGGCCGATCTGCATGAGGGCATCGCGCGCCTTGCTGCCGGGGAAGGGCGGTTCAAGTCTCTGGACGCGATCTACCCGGCGTTGCGGATGGCGCGTTGCGAACACCATTACGTCTTTTGCTTGCCGCGCGACGATGCGCCCGCGCTGGTGATCGCGATCTTCCATGAGCGCATGGATCTGATGACGCGACTTGCGGACCGGCTGAAATAGCCGGAGCTAGATCGCCGCGCCGCCTAGCAGGCGGTCGATCCGCTCCATTTCCTGATCGAAAGCATCGAACACCTCGGCAAGATCGCGGCTTGCGGCGGGCAGGGGAGGGGGTTCCTTGGCGGGCCGCCCCCGCTTGAGCCGCGCATAGCCAAATTCGACGGCCAAGTCCGGTGCAAGGAACTGGCGCCAGCTCCGCCGCTGGGTGATCTCGATCAGCAGGCCAGCGGCCGCGGCGCGGTCCAAGAGCTTGCTCGCGCCCGCGATGCTCATCCCAAGCAAGCCTGCGACCGATTGGGGAGACAGGAGAGGACGGTGCTGGCTCAACGCCAGCAGGGCCGGGAGCGCGCCAGGACGGTATTCAGCCGCAATCGCGCGCTGGGCGTTGCGATATTCCCTTTCGAGGCTGTGAAGCCGCTCCAGGCCGATTTCAGCGGCATTGGCGAGCGAGCGCAGGACAGCGAGCCAATCGGCTTCATTGGGCCGGGGCTTCATCCGGAGCGCCTTCGCGCCCCCGGCAAGACAGGGCAGTGGGGCGGCGGAAAGGCCACGGTCGCGCAGCGCAAACGGCAAGGACAGCCAGGCCATGACGCTATGGTCGATCCGGGCGAGCTGGCGCAGCGTATCGAGCGCGCGGATAAGGGGAGGGTGATCGGCCGCCTCTGCCGGATCTCCGATCGCGGTGGGCAGGCGGTCGCGCCAATGATGCCTGTCGTCTTCGCGCAAGGCCGCGTGCCACTCGTCGAAGCGGCCGAACAGGTCGAGATGGCTCGGAATCGCAGGTCGGTGGGGCAGGGGAAGGCCACAGCCCCACGAAAATACGTCGATTTCGTCGATCTCGGCCGACTGCAATTGCAGCCCCTTCGCATAGCCGGTCCAGGCCGCGCGCGCCGCCCATGCCTTTGCCACTGGACTGACGCAAATCCGGGCGTCGAGACGGGCGATTGCAGCCGTGGCCGCTGCGATCGCGGCGACCATAGGCGGGGCATATTCGGGGCCGTAGCGGCGGGCGGAGGGCAGGGCGGCCATGCCGTTACTTAACCGAAAAGTGATCTCGGTTAAATGTGCTATGATGCAGAGTGGTGATAATACACCCTTATCAACACCCTATACAATAGAATGTCGCCGCGCTAATCCTCGTCGCCATGAACGCCGATGCCCCTGAACCTCCGGCACAGCCGTCGCCAGCGGCCGCGTTGCCCGTTCCTTTCCCCGATCCTTTCGTGGCGGAAGTCGTCGAGGACGTGCGCGATCTTGTCGGCGCTGGCGTCCGCCTCGATGCTGAACTGGTGTCGGCCGCGGTGCGGGGCTGGTCGGACAATACCCGCCGCGCCTTCCGCTCGGACCTGACGGTATGGGGCGATTGGTGTCGCCGCCATGGCGTCGTCCCGGCGCGGGCGACGCCAAGCCATGTAGCGGCCTTTATCCGAGCGCTGTCGGGCATCGACCCCTCGGCCGAAGAAATCCGCGCGATGGCGACGATCGAACGCTATGTCTCTTACATTGGCCGGGCCTATCGCTTGGCCGGGCTTCCCGATCCGACAAGCGGGGAATTGATAACCTTCGAGAAGAAGGCGGCGCGCAAGAAGCGGGGGGTTCGCCAGCGCCAGGCCCGTGCGATCCGCTTCAAGGGCGATATTGCCGATTTCGACAGCCCGGCCTCCGGCGTGTGCCTCGCCCATTTGCTGAAGGCGGTCCGGCGCGATGAGATGGGCCTGCGAGACGAGGCGTTGATGCGTGTCGCCTATGACGTGGCCGCGCGCCGCTCGGAGGTGGTGGCGATCGACGTCGACCATATCCACGGACCGGATGCACAAGGGGCAGGGGCCTTGTTCATCCCGTCGAGCAAGACCGATCAGGAAGGCGAGGGGGCCTGGGGCTACCTGTCCCCTGCGACGATGAAGGCGATCGCGCGGTGGCGCGAGGCGGCGCGTATCGATAAGGGGCCGCTGTTCCGCCGCATCGAAACCCACTTTGACGGCTCGATCGCGGCGATCGGGACCAAGCGGCTGCATCCCAACAGCATCAACCTCATCTACAAACGGCTCGTGCAGCGCGCGTTCGACAAGAAGTTGCTCGGCCCCATGAGCGAAGCGGAAGTGGCGCGCTGGGTTGCGGCCGTGTCGAGCCATTCGCTCCGCGTTGGCGTGGCGCAGGACAATTTCGCCGCGCGCGAGCCCTTACCCGCGATTATGCAGGCATACCGCTGGCGCGATCCCAAGACGGTGCTGCGCTATGGCGCGCAGCTCGCCGTGAAAAGCGGCGCGGCGGCTCGCATGGCGGCGCGGGTCAACGAAAGTTAGGAGGCGCGCCCCGCGGCGTCTTCAACGGTGGTTGCTTTGTCGATGTGGGGGCGGCCTATCCGACGATGACTGATCCATTGCCGTGCCCGTGGAAAAATTGACATCAAACATATGAATACATATACATATGAATTATTCAGTCTGATGAAAGTCTCTCAATGGCCCATTCGCACGCAGAACATGGTCACGACCACGACCACGATCATTCGCACACGCCGACTATAACCAGCGACAACGAACGGAAGGTTCTCTTATCGTTCGGCCTGATCTTCACGTTCATGGTCGTCGAAGTCGTAGGCGGCCTGCTCTCGGGCTCGCTCGCCTTGCTGGCGGACGCCGGGCATATGATGACCGACGCTGCGGCGCTCGCGCTCGCCTATGCGGCGTTTCGCTTTGGGCAGCGCGCCGCCGATTCGAAGCGCACCTTCGGCTATCTACGATTTGAGGTGGTCGCCGGCTTCGTCAACGCCGTCACCTTGTTCGCAATCGTGGGCTGGATCGTCTATGAGGCCTGGGAACGCTTTCAGGAGCCGCAACCGATCCTCGCAGGACCGATGTTCGGCGTCGCAGTCGCGGGATTGCTGGTCAACATCCTCGTATTCTGGATTCTGACGCGCGGCGACAGCGAGCATGTCAACATCAAGGGTGCGGCGCTGCACGTCCTGGGCGACTTGCTTGGCTCGGTCGGCGCCGTGGGGGCTGCGATCGTGATCTATTTGACGGGCTGGACGCCGATCGACCCGATCCTGTCGGTCCTCGTTTCGCTGCTGGTCCTGCGGAGCGCATGGAAGCTGGCCGCCAGATCGCTGCACATCCTGCTCGAAGGTGCGCCCGATGGTGCCGCGCCGGAGAAAATCGAGCGTCATTTGCTGGAGCATGTGCCGGGCGTGGCTGCGGTTGGCCATATCCATGTGTGGTCGATCACGTCGGGCCGCACGCTGGCGACGATGCACGTCCGGCCCACGAACGACGCCGAGGCCCGCATGGTCGTGCGCGCAGTCGAGCGCGAGTTGGAGAGCCATTTCGAGATCGAGCACGCCACCGTGGCTGTCGACTGGAACGAGGAAGGCGAGACGTGCAGTCTGGCGCCCGGCGGCAGGCTGAATCAAAAGCATGAGCACGGATCGGCTTGTCACGCACATGCCCATTGAAGTCTGCTCAACCCGCGACCGATCTATTGAGGGATCGGGGGTGCCGGTTCTCCAATCGGCACCGCGCATGACATGGACCTGAGCCGTGCAATGGTCTTCATGAGATGATATATGTGAACATATCGTGATATGTTCCATTATCGGGTGGCGGGTCTATGAACACAGACGACGTTTCGGACTTTCAGTCGAGCACACAGCGGGTCGCCATTCTGGCCGAAACCTTTCGCTTGCTCGGCGACCCGTCCCGCCTGCGCATTCTGCTGTTCTGCTTGCAAAGTCCCAAGGCGGTGGGGGACATCGCAAAATCCCTCAATCTCTCTCAGACGCTGGTGAGCCATCATCTTCGTCTGTTGCGCGGTGCCCGCCTCGTTCGCAGCGAACGGCAGGCCAAGAAGGTTTTTTATGAGGTGGCCGACGAGCATGTGAGCACCATGCTCGTCGATATGCTCAGCCATATAGATGAAGATCACGCCGACGACTGATCGAACGGTGGCTGTTGATGACTGTCAAAAGGATAGCCCTCCAGGATCGGTCGATCCTGGAGGGCTAGTCAATGTCGGGCTGCACGAGCAAGGCGGTGCTGGTCGGGGGGCTACTTGCTCCGATCGGCAAGCCATTTCTGCATCATCGCGATCTCGCCTTCCTGAGCGGTAATGACATCCTGCGCCAGTTTGCGAACCTTGGGGTCTTTCCCGTGTTCGAGAGCGACCTTGGCCATATCAATGGCGCCCTGGTGGTGCGGGATCATGCCGCGCATGAAATCGACGTCGGCATCGCCGGTGAACTCGATCTCCATATCGGCGTGCATCTTGTCGTTCGCCGTCTGATAATCGCGGATAACCGGGTTATCTGAATATTCCGGGCTTCCATGCCCGCCATGAGCGCTTTGCATCAGTGTTACTCCATTCGCCTGCGGGCCGATTCCAGATTGTGCGTAAGCGAGAACGCCGACGGCCAGGAGCGCGCCCGCAATGAATATAGGCGTCAGCTTGTTCATGATCGTCTCTCAGGCCTGTTCAATGGCTCGCGCGGGATAACCGTCTGCCGCGAGCGCGGCTTCGATGGCCTGCGCGGTGGCCACGCTATCGACCGTGACTTTCTTGGCCGCGATATCCACTTCGACCTTCGCATTCGGGTCGATCGCCGCGACAGCCTGCGTGATATGCTTGACGCACGAACCACAGCTCATGTTTTCGACGTGAAACTGCATTGAAAATCTCCATTGTTTCTAACGACGAATCACAAGCTAACCTTTCCCATCGTTGGAAGGTCAAGGCCGGTCTCACGGTCTTTATCATGAAGGAGATTGCACCTTCCGGCGTTGCGCCGTGATTGGGAGCGAATTTTGATCTCATTGTCGTGGCTGCGAGGCCCTTACCTGAGGGCACCCTATCTTTGCTCTTGACCTTCCCACGATTGGAACCTGCATTTTGATGCAAGTTCCAATCATGAAGCGTGGAGTATCGAGCAATGCTAGCCGCGAAAATCCAAGGAGATTCAACGAATCTCGCCGATTCGGCGTTCAGCTTGCCGATTGAGGGTATGACTTGCGCGTCGTGCGTAGCGCGCATCGAACGTTCGCTGAACAAGGTCGAAGGCGTTCAGTCCGTTAACGTCAATCTGGCGACGGAACGCGCCGACATTCAGGCCAGCGGTTTCGTCGATCGGAAGGCGCTGGTGCAGGCGGTCGAGGACGCCGGTTACAGCGTGCCGTCCGCGAGCGTCGAGTTGGCGGTGGAAGGGATGACCTGTGCATCCTGTGTCGGGCGTGTGGAACGGGCGATAAAAGCCATCCCCGGCGTCACCGAGGCCACCGTCAATCTGGCGATGGAGCGCGCGAGCGTGCGCGGCGCAGCCGATTTACAGGCGCTCATCGCCACGATCGCGAGCGCGGGATATACCGCGCGCCCGATCGAGGCGAGCGCAACGGGCGACGAGGAAACGGCCGAGCGCAAGGATGCCGAGCGCCGGGATCTCAAGCGGGACTTCACCATCGCCGCGGCGCTCGCCCTGCCGGTGTTTCTGCTCGAAATGGGCAGTCACGTCATTCCCGGCGCGCACGAACTGATCGGCCGGACGATCGGCATTCAGACGAGCTGGTATATTCAATTCGTCCTGACGACGCTGGTGCTCGCATTCCCCGGCATTCGTTTCTACGAGAAGGGCCTGCCCGCACTGGTGCGGCTCGCGCCCGACATGAACTCGCTAGTCGCGGTGGGCACGCTTGCCGCCTATGTCTATTCGCTGGTCGCCACCTTCGCTCCCGGCCTGCTGCCGGTGGGGACGGTCAACGTCTATTATGAAGCGGCGGCCGTCATCATCGCTCTGATCCTGCTGGGTCGCTATCTGGAAGCCCGCGCAAAGGGTCGAACGTCCGAGGCGATCAAGCGCCTCGTCGGGTTGCAGGCCAAGACGGCCCGCGTCCGTCGCGATGGCGCATTGGTGGAGGTTTCCATCAACGAAGTCGTCACCGGCGACATCATCGAGGTGCGTCCCGGCGAGCGTATTCCCGTCGATGGCGAAGTCACGGAAGGGGATAGCTACGTCGATGAGTCGATGATTACCGGCGAGCCGATCCCGGTCGCCAAGGTCGAAGGGGCAACGCTCGTCGGCGGAACCGTCAATCAAAAGGGCGCCTTGGCCTTCCGCGCAACCGCTGTCGGCCAGGCCACGATGCTGTCGCAGATCATTCGCATGGTCGAGCAGGCGCAAGGATCAAAGCTGCCGATCCAGGCGCTGGTGGACAAGGTGACGATGTGGTTCGTCCCCGCCGTGTTCGCGGTGGCGGCGCTGACTTTCGCCGCCTGGCTGTGGTTCGGCCCGTCGCCCGCCCTGACCTTCGCTCTGGTCAATGCAGTGGCGGTGCTCATCATCGCCTGCCCATGCGCCATGGGCCTTGCGACGCCAACAGCGATCATGGTGGGCACCGGGCGCGGCGCCGAACTGGGCATCCTGTTCCGCAAGGGGGAAGCTCTCCAGCTTCTCAAGGATGCCAGGGTCGTTGCCGTCGACAAGACCGGAACACTGACGGAGGGCCGCCCTGCGCTCACCGATCTTCAAGTTATGGATGAGTTCGACCGGACCAAGGTGCTGGGTCTGGTCGCCGCTGTCGAGGACAAGTCTGAGCATCCGATTGCCAGTGCGATCGTGGACGCGGCCAAGTCCGAAGGCATCGCATTGCCCGCGATCGACGACTTTGAATCCATCACTGGCTTTGGGGTCAAGGCGGTCGCTGGGAGAGAACTGGTCCAGATTGGCGCCGATCGCTACATGCGCGAGCTGGGGCTGGATGTCGGCGCTTTCGCCGCAACGGCTGAGCGGTTGGGCCAGGAAGGCAAGTCGCCGCTCTATGCCGCTATTGGCGGCCGCCTCGCGGCGATCGTCGCCGTGGCCGATCCGATCAAGGACACCACGCCCGCCGCCATCGCGGCACTGCACGCTTTGGGCCTCAAGGTCGCGATGATTACGGGCGATAACCGCATGACGGCGGAGGCCATCGCCCGCCAGCTCGGTATCGACGAAGTGATTGCCGAAGTGCTGCCCGATGGGAAGGTGGAGGCCATCGCCCGGCTCAAGGCGGAGCATGGCCGGGTCGCCTTCGTCGGCGATGGGATCAACGACGCGCCCGCCCTGGCGGCGGCCGACGTTGGCCTTGCCGTCGGCACTGGCACGGACATCGCGATCGAGGCGGCCGATGTTGTGCTCATGTCCGGTCATCTGAATGGCGTGGCGACGGCCATCGCGCTGTCGCGCGCGACGATCGGTAACATTCGCCAGAACCTGTTTTGGGCGTTCGCCTATAACACGGCGCTAATTCCGGTCGCTGCGGGCGCTCTCTATCCTGGCTGGGGCATCCTGTTGTCGCCGGTGTTCGCTGCGGGTGCTATGGCGATGTCGAGCATTTTTGTTCTGGGTAACTCGCTGCGCCTGCGCGGATTCCAGCCCCCTGAAAGGGCAATACCGATGGCACAGCATGGTTAAGGCACGAGAAGCATCATGAATATCGGACAAGCATCCAAGGCATCGGGCGTCTCTGCCAAGATGATCCGCTATTATGAGCAGACCGGCCTCATTCCGAAAGCCGATCGCAAGGATTCCGGCTATCGCGACTACTCGCCATCGGATGTCCATATGCTGCGGTTCATCCGGCGGGCGCGTGATCTCGGTTTCTCGGTCGCGGAGATCAATGAACTGCTGAGCCTCTGGCGGGACAAATCCCGCCAGAGCGCCGACGTGAAGCGGATCGCTCAGGCGCATATTGCCCAGCTCCAGGAGCGGATCGAAAGCCTCGAACAGATGACCGCCACGCTCGGGACACTGGTGGATTGCTGCGCGGGTGATGACCGGCCCGACTGTCCCATCCTCGCCGATCTGGAAGAACCCAGCGGCGAGCAGGATGTGCCAAGCCCGGCTACGGTAGGAACAGGGCGGCTTCGCCATCGCCCCTGAATGAATCAGGTTCCAAGCGGCGCTGTGTGATGCACCATCGTTCCCATCAGGAAGGAGCGGCCGCGCATGGCAACGCGTGTGAGTGAGAACTAGAAATCAGCTCCCGTCCTCGTCAATGGTGCCCGCGCCGTTGATGATGGCGGCGACGTTCGTGCCGTGGTCGGTCATGCCGGTCATAACGTCGTTCGTGGCGATCGTAACCATAACGCCGGTCGTAGCCACGATACCGCTGATCGTAGTAGCGGCCGTAGGAAGGCGCGACGTGGCCGCTGTTGCCGTGACGGCTTACGCTGCGTTCATGACTGCCGCGATCGCCATGATGCTGAGCCATCGCGACCGAAGGCGTCATGGCCGCAAGCGCGGCAGCGCCAAGTATCATCAGAAATTTCATTCTACCTCTCCTGGGCATCGAAAAGCCCAACGGAGCCAATTTGAAGAACGGCAATTGAACTCGCGGTGAATAGACGATTCATCGCTGCGGATCGCGCAGCAACGGCAGCATACGGTGAAGAACCTCGTCCTTGTCGAGGTAATGGTGTTTAAGCGCCCCAAGGACATGCAACCCTAGAACGACATAGATCGCCTTCACCATTGCCTTGTGAAGGCCACCCAGCGTCTCGGACAGTTCTTCCCCTTGCGGCACTGGTAAATTGGGGCCGGGGAGCGCACCGAAAAGTGGTGTTTCAGGGGAGCCGCCTGCCGAAGCTGCCGCCCACCCAAGGAGAGGTGCACCCATCATCAAAACATAGAACAGGATATGCGTGCCGCGCGCAATGATGCGTTCCCATGTCGTCATATTATCTGGAAAGGGGGGCCAGGGATGGGCGATGCGCCAGCCAAGCCGGACAAGGCTCAGCAACAGGACGGTGATTCCAACCGATTTGTGAAGCTGGTAATAGTCCAGCTTTTCGTTCGGGGCGGCTTCCTCCATCCAGCCACCGAAGGTCGCGTTGGCGAAGATCAGCACGAAGATGGTCCAGTGCAGCAGGATCGAAACCGTCGAATAGCGACTGCGTTGCTCGCGCATGGGCCTATCTCCTCTCAGGCCGGGTGCGGCTCTATAGTGACATGAACCAGCTCATCATGCACGCGCACACGTCTGGCGTAATCGTCGGGTGGCAAGGGGCGTTCCGCGACGAGCGCGACGATGGCGGCGAACTTGCCTGGCCCGACCCGCCAGATATGAAGATCCGTAATCCTGGCATCGCCGTCCTCGACCGCCTTCCGGATTTCTTCTTCAAGACTGGGATCGGCGGCGGCGTCGACGAGCACGGCCGAACTGTCGCGCAGCAGGCCCCATGACCAGCGGGCAATGACGGCCGCGCCGACGATGCCCATCGCCGCGTCCATCCAGCGCCAACCCAAATAAAGGCCGGCGAGGAGCGCGACGATGGCGAGCATGGAGGTGAGCGCGTCGGCCAGCACATGGAAATAGGCCGAGCGCAGATTGTTGTCATGCTCATGATGGGCATGACCGTGGCCGTGATGGTCATGGTGATCGAGATGATGGTCGCCGCCGAGCAGCCAGGCGCTGATGAGATTGACGATCAGGCCAAGGACCGCGATCCATATTGCTTCGGCATACGCGATGTCAGTCGGGGCAAGGAGCCGCCTCACGGATTCGACGCCGATGCCAAGCGCGATGATGGCAAGAACAAAGGCGCTGGCGAAACCGGCCAGCTCACCAACCTTGCCGGTTCCGAAGGTGAAACGTCGATCGCCCGCATGGCGCCGGGCATAGCTGTAGGCGAAGGCGGCGACACCGAGCGCACCGGCATGGGTCGCCATGTGGAAGCCGTCGGCAAGCAGCGCCATCGAGCCTGTGAGATAGCCGGCGGCGATTTCGCCAATCATCATGGCGAAAGTCAGGACGACGACGATGCGCGTGCGCCGGGCATTGTCGTCATGTGCCGCGCCAAGGAAATTGTGATCGTGCGCGAGAGCTTCGACCGATCGCGCAAGGTCCGGGCCGCGTGTCATTTGGAATAGCGCCGGATCACGGTCGCCAGTTCTGCCGCCCCCGTCGCCCGTTCGGCGTCGCCGAGACCAGGCTTTGCGACATGCTGGTCGAGATGATCAACGATGATTTCGTCCATCAGCCCGTTCACCGCGCCGCGCACTGCTGCGACGAGGTGAAGAATATCGGCGCAGGGCGCTTTCTCAGTCAGGCCGCGTTCCACGGCCGCGACTTGCCCAGCGATGCGCTTTACGCGGGCGAGGAGGTCGGAGTCGTTTCTGGAGAGGTGAGGCATAAGATACCCCCCTAGCCTATATTCAGGTATTCAACAAGGATCGGAGCGGTCTATGGTTTCACCGCAAAGCGCCATATGGGCGGCGTGCGCTGCATACCCTAAACGGTTTCTGCATCATTCCGGATGATCGTGCGTTGCTGGACCGCGAGGGATTTTCGGAATCTTGCCTGCCGAACCTTTTCAACACGCCGGTTCATCCAGTGCCGCACGAAGTTTTGATACATCCATTCGCGAGCCGTCCCCAAACGCTGCCTGTGGCGCGCGTAGAAGTCATCGGGACTGTCGAACAGCCCCAAGTCGGCGTTGATCCCCGTGCGCTGGATATAGGTGTCCTGCCCAAGCCAGTCGATCGGCGGCGACGACAGGCAATCGGTTCCGGCTCCGTAGCCGCACAGGCTGTTCGTCTCACCGGCAAATTTCGCCTGTAGCGCCTGAAGAAAGGGCCGATCCAGAATGAAGCCTTCGAGATTGATCCAGCGGCCATCATGCGCGATTTCGACCCAGCTATGAAGGATGCTGTTCGGGGCAAGGGGATAGACCAGCTCAGGGACAACGCCGCGCTGCAATCCCTTGTGGATGGTAAATCCGTGCAGGCGACACGGAATCTTCAGCGCCCGCAAAAGCGCCATCAACAAGGTTCCCTTGGTGTTGCACTGACCATAACCGTCCTTGAGAACCTTCGATGCGGGAATGTCATCGGACCTGTTGTAGCCGAAGGCGGTTTCGTCACGGACAAAAGCGTAAGCCTGTCCGATTCTTTCGAACGGGGTCAATGCACACCAACCCCGCGCCGCCAGGAGATCGCGGATGATTGGCGAGGCAAAGTCCAGCAAAGGCGTTTGTCGCAAGTATCGTTTGTCCATATCGCTCGCCTTCCTTCGGCGAGGGTTGCTGGAACGATTACGGCCTGTAGTAGCTATAGGGTCAAGGGCTTATTTGATTTTCCATCAGGGGGCAGGAAAGCGGGACGGTTTGTGCGCCTGATAGATCGAGATCGATCCGGTAGGCGTGCGGATGACTTGCGATTCATCGATCCCTTCAAAGCCCGCGGCCGCGAAGATGCCCGGCATACAGCCTGTGGCATTGGGTTCGGCCTTGTCGAAACCGTCAAGCATCTGCACCTGACGGAAAAGCGTCCGCATCCAAAAGGTGCGCTGCAACCCGTAATCGGCGACAAGCAACAGGCCACCCGTCGCGAGCGCGCGACACATGGCATCGGCGATCGCCTGCTTCACCCCCAGCGCGCATTGGTGAAAGACCAGGCTCGAAAGTATGACATCGCAGCCGCCGTCCTCGACCAGAGCGCCGATGCGGTCGCCCATCGCCTGATCCCATTGGATAGCGACGCCTGCCTTGGCCGCCTTTTCGCGCGCCAGTGCGAGGGCCGGCGCGTCGGGATCGACGGCCATGACGGTGCAATCGGGACGACGCTGTTTGATCTCGACCGCGAGCGTTCCCGTCCCGCATCCGACATCGACGATTTGCAGGCCGGGCCGGGGCGGGATGCGGCGCAGAAGCTCGGAGCGCCAGCGCCCTTCGCGCGTCATGAGCGCGATCATGCGGTCATAGTGGCGGGTCAGGGCAGGGCGGCCCAAGGGCGGCACATAGTCGGGCGCGTCGGAGATGAGGTCGGTCATAACTACGGCGTAGCGCCGTGCCGTGCCCGATGCTTGAACGTGGCGGCTATGGCGAAAGTCAGGCTGGCCGGAGCTGGCGGGCATTGATTCCGAACATGCGCTTGATGGTGCGCGCGAAGTGGGCGGCATCGGCAAAGCCCGCTTCATGGGCGGCCGCCGTGATCGTTCGGCCTTTCGCCAATCCGCTCGCGGCGAGCGCCATGCGTCGCCACAGCACATAGCGGCGAAGCGGGATACCGATCTGCGCTGCAAACAGATGGCGGAAACGGTCCGGCGAAAGTCCGGCGCGGGCCGCGAGCGGGGCGAGGCGAACCGGGCCTTCGGCAAGCGTGCTGTCGAGCAGCTTCATGGCGCCCTCCAGCCTGGAATCGTTCGTTGGAGTGATCTCGCCTTTAAGCCACGCGGTCCAGAAGGACGGCGCTGCATTGCCTGCATTGACGATCTTATACGGAAAGCCGGTGATGATTTCGGCAAGCTGCGTGCCCTGCCAGTGCAAGGTCGGCTCCACGAAATGCAGTTCGGCATCGGGATGTGGCAGCAGCCTGTGGCGCGCGCCGGGTTCAATGAGGACGCATTGCGCCGTGACCGCCCCGGTTTCGGTTTCGACGACAACCGGCGTCGCGGCGATCACGGCCTGGCCGGCAAAATGGCTATGGGCTTCGGATTCTCCCACGGCCCCGCGCCATGTCGCGGCAAACTGGCCGATTTCGAGATTTCCAAGCCATCGGTCATTCATCGGATGGTCGCGCCCCGCTCGATAAGGATCTGTTTGTCGGCGCAAGGGCTTCAATGATCCGGCAATCGCCGATGGTTTCCCCCCGGCAACGCTCCAGCGTCCGAACGAGTTCGGCCCGGAGCGCGCCAAGATCCGCGAGCTTGGTATCGATTTCCGCAATGTTCGCGGCGGTGATGGCGTCGACCTCGGCGCAAGGCGCGGCGCGGTCGTCGGCGAGCTTCAACAGCTTGCGGACCTGATCGAGCGTGAAGCCGAGATCGCGCGACCGGCGAATGAAGGACAGCCGATTAAGGTGCGCCTGTTCGTAGATGCGATAGTTGCCGGTGTTTCGGGCGGGCGCGGGAATAAGCCCTTCCTTCTCGTAGAAACGGATGGTTTCGACGCGCGTGTCCGTGCGTTTTGCGAGATCACCGATTTTCATGCTTGACCCTATAGCGGCTTCAGGGTGCATAGGTCCATGCCATATCCAACCGACTCGGACACGGACCATGGCTGACGACTGCTGCTCGAAGAAGGGCGAAACCCTCACGGAACTGGCGCGCAAGAAGGACCAGCGCCGGGTTCTCGTCATCGTCATGGTCATCAACCTCGCGATGTTCTTCGCAGAGTTCGGGGGCGGCCTTGTCGCCCGGTCCTCGGCGCTGATGGCCGATTCCGTCGACATGCTGGGCGATGCCTTCGTCTATGCCCTCAGTCTCTATGCGCTGCATCGCGGCGCGCGCTGGGAAGCCGGGGCCGCGATCGCCAAGGGCGGTATCATCCTTGTTTTTGGTATCGCGATCATCATCGAGATCGCGGACAAGATCGTGAACGGCGTGCCGCCATCGTCGAGCCTGATGCTGACCTTGGGCGGAATGGCGCTCGTTGCCAACCTTGTCTGCCTCGCGCTGCTGTGGCGCTTCCGCACCGCCAATGTGAATATGTCGAGCACTTTTGAATGCTCGCGCAATGATGTCGCGTCCAATATCGGCGTGCTGATCGCCGCGGGTCTGGTCGGTATGACAGGTTCCGCGTGGCCGGATATTGCGGTGGGTATGATTATCGCCCTCATCTTCCTGCGTTCTGCATGGCGTGTTCTGGCTGAGGCCATTCCAGCATGGCGTCAGGCACGTCCGTTGGCACCTGAGGTTCCGAGATGAAGCGAGCATGGTTTGACCCTTTCTTATCTGCTTCAGCAATCGCCATCTCTGTGATAGATGGCGGATAATGCGCCGAGTCTTGCTCATCCTTGCTGCATTTTTTGTAAGCCTGTCCTTGACAGGCGGTGCAGTTGCGCACGCTGGCGAGCCGCTTGCTTGCGTCGACAGTGAGGTTGCGGCAAGCATGGGCCACGTGTCGGGCGATAGTGATCAAGTTCCGTCCGATGCGGGCAAAGGCTATGTGCACCATCATGGCGGATGCCATGGCCATCAGGTTTGCGATACGGTGGCCAGCGGCGATTTGACGTCTGCATATCATGCGATGGACCGGCTGCTGCCTGCTGCATTGCAGTTCATTCCTGCATCCCCAACAGACCCCGCGCTACGCCCCCCAATAGCCTGACGATTCCGCGTTCACCGCGACTCTCGCGGTCTTCGGAATTTGTCAGGAGAATTGTTCATGCACCGCGTTGTCGCGGCCCTGATGGCTGTGGCGTCCTGCACGTCGATCGCGCAGGCGCAAACCGCCGCCCCGCCGCCTAGTTCATCCCCCCCATATACGCTCGAACGTGCGCTTGTTGCTGCCGGCGCGTCATCGCCAAGTCTGGAGGTCGCCAACGCCGGTGTGCGGGCGGCCGGTGCCGCGCGCACGGTCGCGGGTCTAAGGCCCAATCCGCAAGTCCAGGTCCAGGTCGAAAATGTCGGCGGATCGGGCGCCTATCGTGGCACCCAAAGCGCCGAATCCACGGCGGGCCTCGCCTTGCCGATCGAACTCGGCGGCAAGCGGTCCGCACGCATCGCCGTCGCCGATTCGCGCAGCGTCCGCGCGCGCCTCGAAGCGGCGATTGCGCTCAGCGATCTTCGCGAGCGTGTCACCCAAACCTATATCGCCGCGGCCTCGGGTGAGCGCCGTGTCGAGATAGCCCGTCAACTCGCCGGCTTCGCGGACGCGGGGTTTCGGGCGGCAAGCACGCGGGTCGCCGCCGGCGCCGCTTCTCCGATCGAACAGCAACGGGCCGATGTCCAACGGGTCAACGCCAATGTCGCGCTTGAACGTGCGACACGGGAGGCGGCGGTCGCGCGGGAAAATCTCGTGCGGCTGGTCGGCGAGCCGGTTGCCGGTCCTCTCGATGCCGGTTGGTTTGATCGTGTCGGTGTTTACGGGCCGGCGTTGCCAAGATCGGCAGACGGCACGCTCATCCTCGCGGCCGCTGAAGCCGACGTGGCGACCGCGAACGCGCAGGTGCGCCTCGCCCGCGCGCAACGCATTCCGGATGTCACGCTGACCGCCGGCGCCCGGCGTCTGTCCGCGACCAACGACATGGCGGCGATCTTCGGGGTCAGCATTCCCTTTCCTCTGTTCAACAATGGCCGCGCGGCAGTGAGTCAGGCCGAGGCCGAGCGACAGGGGGTCGATGCAAGGCGGCGTGTCACCATTCTCGACACCGAACAGGCCATTGCCAGCGCGCAGGCTGAGCTAGCCAACGCCGCCGCCGCCGCCCGATCGGCGGGCGGCCCGGCACTGGCGGCCGCGACCGAAGCGGCGCGCATCGCGAGGATCGGCTACGCGCAAGGCAAGTTCAGCCAACTTGACTTGCTCGATGCGGAGCGAACCCTGGCCGACACCAAGGCCGCCGCCGTCGATGCGCTGGTTGCCTATCACGACGCCGAGGCCCGCCTTGCGCGCCTGACCGCGCCTGCGCCTGACCTCGGGGGAGCAACGCCATGAGCGCGCTTTCCTCAAGCAGCCGTATTCCCGGCATTCCTTTCCTAGAGCTGGACGCGCGCCGCGTGGGTCATCGCTCCATCCGTTTCGGAGACTTTCAATGATAACACAGGACAAGCGACTCCTTGGCGGCGTCGCAGGCGCCGTGCTGCTGGCAGCGGTCGGCGGCTTCAGCGTCGCGAGATGCACGGCCGACCCTTCGGCGACAACCGCTCCCGCCGAGAAGAGCGATGAAAGCGAGACACCCCCCGACAGTCTGGCGATGACGGCCGATGCGATCCGCGAGGCCGGTATCGCCGTCGAGACCATCCGCGCGGGCGGACTTGGTTCGGAGATCGTGGTGCAAGGCCAGGTCACGGCGGCGCCCGCAGGCGAAGCGCTGGTTACGGCGCGTGCCGGCGGCGCGGTGACGCGGGTGTTCAAGCGGCTCGGCGATCCTGTCCGTGCCGGTGAGGCGTTGGCGGTGGTCGAAAGTCGCGACGCGGCGCAAATCGCCGCCGATCGGACGGCCGCTTCGGCAAGAGCCGTGCTTGCCCAAAAGAACCTCGCGCGTGAGCGCTATCTATTCGATCAAAAGGTTTCGGCGCGCGTCGATCTTGAACGGGCGCAGGCGGAAGCGGCAGCGGCGGAAGCCGAAGCGCGGCGCGCGCAAGTCTCGGCAGGCGCGGCGAACGTCACCAGCGACGGGCGCGGCGTAATCGTGGCGAGCCCGATCGCCGGGAGGGTCACGTCTGAAAATGTCAGCCTCGGTGCTTTCGTCCAACCGGAGACCGAACTGTTCCGGGTCGCCGATCCGAGTAAGATCCAGGTCGAGGCCGCGATCAGTCCCGGCGACGTCACGCGGCTTGCGGCAGGCGATCGAGCGATCGTCGAACTCGTCGACGGGCGAACGGTCGAAGGCCGCGTGCGCGCGGTCACGCCGACCCTGAGTGGTGAGACCCGCTCGGCGACGGCGCTGGTCGAGGTGCCAGGCGGGATTCTTCAGCCCGGCCTTGGCGTGCGTGTCCGCCTGATGCCGAGTCAGGGCGCAGCGACGAATGCGATCGTCGTCCCCGAGGATGCCGTGCAAAGCGTCGACGGGCGTGATGCCGTCTTCGTCCGCACACAGCAGGGCTTCCGTGCGCGGTTCGTGACGCTCGGCCAGCGCAGCGCCGGCAGGGTCGAGATCGTCTCCGGCCTCCAGTCGGGCGCAATCATCGCCACCCGCAACGCTTTTCTGCTCAAGGCCGAACTCGGCAAGGGCGCGGGCGAGGAGGAATAAGCCATGATCGCAAGTCTCATGGCGCTGTCCGTCCGCGCACGATGGGCGGTGCTGTTCCTCTTCCTCGCAGTCGCCGGCCTTGGCCTGTGGCAGCTCACCAAGCTGCCGATCGACGCGGTTCCCGACATCACCAACAAACAAGTCCAGATCAATACTATCGACCGCGGCCTCTCGCCGGTCGAGATGGAAAAGCTCGTCACCTATCCGATCGAAACCGCTCTCGCGGGCATTCCTGGCCTCGAAACCACGCGTTCGCTCTCGCGCAACGGGTTCAGCCAGGTCACGGCGATCTTCTCGGATTCGACCGATCTCTATTTTGCACGGCAGCAAGTCGGTGAGCGGCTTGTCCAGGCGCAAGAGAATCTGCCCCAGGGCGTGCAGCCGCAAATCGGGCCGGTGACGACGGGGCTTGGCGAAGTCGTCATGTATACGGTCGGCTATGCCAATCCCGATGGACGCGGCGCCAAAAAGGTCGCCGGGCAACCGGGCTGGCAACCGGACGGCAGCTATCTCACGGCCGAAGGTGACCGCCTGACCGATGAGATCGCGAAGGCTGGTTATCTGCGCACGGTGCAGGATTGGATCATCCGGCCCCAACTCCGCACGGTTCCCGGTGTCGCCGGCGTCGACTCGATCGGCGGCTATGCCAAGACCTTCGTGGTCGAGCCCGATCCGGTGAAGCTGTCGAGCTACGGCATTTCCTACACCGAGCTGGGCGAAGCGCTCGAAGCCGCCAATCTCGCGGTCGGCGCCAACTATTTCAATCGCGGCGGCGAAGCCTATCTCGTCCGTGCCGACGCTCGCATCCGCTCGGTCGACGAGATCCGCAACGCGGTCGCCGCGACGCGGGGCGGGATTCCGATCACGATCGGACAGATCGCCAATGTCAGGATCGGCGGCGATCTACGCACCGGCGCCGCGAGTATGAACGGCCAGGAGGCGGTCGTCGGCACGGCCCTGATGCTGATCGGCGAGAACAGCCGTGTCGTCGCGCAGGCTGTCAATGAGAAGCTCGACCAGGTGAAGTCGACCCTGCCGCCGGGAGTCGAAGTGAAAGTGGTCCTTGACCGCGCCAAGCTGGTCAATGCCACGGTCGGCACCGTCGAGCGGAACCTGACCGAAGGCGCCCTGCTGGTCGCCGCTTCGCTGTTCCTGCTGCTCGGCAACTGGCGGGCGGCGATCATCGCCGTGCTGGTGATCCCCTTCTCCTTCCTGATGATGGCGATGGGCATGAACGCCTTCGGGGTGCCGGGTAATCTGATGAGTCTTGGCGCGCTCGATTTCGGGCTGATCGTCGACGGTGCGGTCATCATCATCGAAAACTGTCTGGCGCGCCTCGCGCACCGGCAGGAACATGAAGGCCGCTTGCTCAGCTTGCGCGAACGGCTCGAAGAGACGATGCGCGCCAGCCAGGAGATGATCAAACCGACCGTATTCGGTCAGGCGATCATCCTGCTCGCCTTCGCGCCCTTGCTGATGTTCACTGGCGTCGAGGGCAAGACCTTCTCGCCGATGGCTATCACCATCATGCTCGCGCTGGTGGCGGCGTTCATCCTCGCGATCACGCTGGTTCCGGCCCTCGTCGCCCTGCTCATCCGCGGCAGGGTCGCCGAGAAGGAAGTCTGGCTGATCCGCAAGTCGAAGGAGCGCTATCTGCCGCTGCTCGACAAGGCGATCGCGCGGCCCTGGCCGTTCATCGGAGGGGGCCTGGCCTTCTTCCTCGCGGCGGTGCCGGCGTTCGGGCTGTTGGGGTCCGAGTTCATTCCCCAGCTCGACGAAAAGAATCTCGCGCTCGCTTCGACCCGCGTGCCTTCGGTGAGCCTCGAACAATCGCTCGCCATGCAGCGCGGCGTCGAGCGGGCTGTCACCAAACTGCCCGAAGTCGAGCTGATGTTCTCGAAGACCGGCACGGCCGAAGTCGCGACCGATCCGATGCCGCCCAACGTCTCCGACGGCTTCGTGATCCTGAAACCTCAGGATCAATGGTCCAAGGACGTCGAGTCCAAGGCGGATGTCGTCGAGCGCATCGAGAAGGCGGCCGGCGGCAAGATGGGTCAGCTCTACGAGGTCAGCCAGCCCATTCAGTTGCGCTTCAACGAGCTGATCGCGGGCGTGCGCGGCGACGTCGCGATCAAGCTTTATGGCGACGATCTCGACAAGATGTCGGCGGCCGCCAACGAGATCGTGCGCGTCCTCCAGTCGATCCCCGGCGCGGCGAGCGTCAAGGCGGACCAGACCGGCGGCGCGCCGACGCTCGATGTCCGCTTCGATCGGGCCGCGATCGCCCGTTACGGCCTGACTGTGCAGGAAGTGGCGGACACCGTGGCGGCCGCGATGGGCGGTCGCGCATCGGGCCTCCTGTTCGAGGGCGATCGCCGGTTCGACATCACTGTGCGGGTGCCGGAAGCCACGCGGGTCAATCTCGATGACGTGCTGGCCCTTCCGGTGCTCCTGCCACAGCAGGAGGGGCAAGCGCGCCGCTCGGTCCCGCTCGCGCAGGTTGCACAGATCCGGTTCACCGAAGGGCTGAACCAGATCAGCCGCGAGAACGGCAAGCGCCGGGTCGTCATCCAGGCCAATTTGCAAGGGCGCGATGCCGGATCGTTCGTTGCCGAGGCGCAGGCCAAGGTCGCGCAGGTGAAATTGCCTGCGGGCTATTATCTGGAGTGGGGCGGGCAGTTCCAAAGCCTCCAGGCGGCCTCGCAGCGGCTGTCGATCGTCGTGCCGCTCTGCTTCCTGGCGATCTTCGGGCTGCTCTACATGGCGCTGGGCGGGTTCGGCCGGGCCGCGGCGGTATTCCTCGCAGTCCCATTGGGACTTGCCGGTGGTGTGTTCACGCTGGCGCTGACCGGCATCGCATTCTCGGTGTCGGCGGCGGTGGGCTTCATCTGTCTCGCCGGCGTTGCCGTTCTCAATGGCCTGGTGGTGATGTCCGCGATCCGCGAGCGGATCGAGGCGGGCCACCCGCTCGCCGAAGCCATCCGCGCAGGCATGGCCGAGAAGATGCGCGCGGTCGTGATGACAGGGTTCGTGCCCGCGATCGGCTTCGTGCCGATGGCGCTCGCAACTGGCACCGGCGCTGAAGTTCAGAAGCCGCTCGCAACGACCGTGATCGGCGGCCTCATCGCGGCGACCATCCTGACCCTGCTGGTGCTGCCCGCAATCGCGAAGGTGGTCCTGGGAGTGAAGGTCCAATGGAAGAAGAAAAGGACGCCGCCCCCCGGTGGCGAGCCGGTCGTTGCTGAAGGAGAGGGATGATGAAGAAGAATGCCCGAAAACTGCTCCGCATCTATACTGATGAGTCGGCCTATATCGGCGACCGCAAGGTGTTCGAATATATCGCCTCACTGGCCCGTGACCGGCAAATGGCTGGTATCACCGTGCTGGAAGCGCTGCTCGGTTTCGGCAGTTCGGCGCAGGTCCATCGCCGCCTTGTCCTCGAAAACGATCGCGCGCTGGTTATCGAGATTGTCGATTTCGAGGACGCCTTGCGAGCGTTCGTCGCCTTGCTCGACGACCTTCCCGACATCGGCCTTGTAACGCTGGAAGCCGTCGAAGTCATTGGCGGGAAGGGCATGAAGGCCGATCCCGGAGAGCAAGCGTGATGCTCCCGATCAACGCGGCAGGACGGGTTCGCTTGGCGCGCCCGTCCGTCGCCTGTCGCTTCCGTCGTCGCCTGCGGGCTCGCTTGGCGCGCCGCCGGCCACGTGTCGGCCACAAGGGATTCTCCCATGTTCACCGTCGACCATTCCCTCCATCTGGCTGTTCCTCTGGCGCGGGTCTGGCGGCTGCTCGCGGACGTCGATCGCTATCGGGACTGGCATCCGTTCGTCATCCTCAAGCGCGATTCCGACGAGCCCCGCAAGATCACCTACACCTATCGCAGGCGGGGCGCGGAACAATTCACAGTGGAAACCGAGATTTCGAAGCTCGACCGCCAGCGGATCATCGCCTGGCGTGTCGGGGTTCGGTGGGTGCTCGAAATCGAGGAGAGCTTTGTCGTCGCCAAGGAAGTGCAAGGCACTCATCTGGTGCATGGCATGTGCTGCACCGGATTCTTGGCCTTCCTGTTCTGGCCGCTGTTCAGGCGCGGCTTGCGCAATGTTCTCATGCTGACCGACAGGTCGCTCGCCGCGCATCTCAAGCGCGCGACCACCATCGCGCGATATTCCCAGCCAAGACGCGGGCTTTAGCCGAAGAGACGCTGGCGTCTGCTGGCCGCGGCCAGAACGCCCATAATTTCCGTTCAAAAGCAGGAGCAAATCATGGTCGATAATCCAGCCCATCAAGGACTTTCCTGTCCCGTTTGCCGCGTCGATCTCGTGATGAGCGACAGGCAAGGCATCGAAATCGATTATTGCCCGCAATGCCGGGGCGTGTGGCTCGATCGGGGCGAACTCGACAAGATCATCGAGCGCAGCCTTGCCGGGACCGCGAGTGGATCGCCGTCCGGCGCCCGCGACGAGCGCTCCTACGGCGACGAACGTGGCCATGAATATGGCCACGGTCATGGTCATGGCTCGCGCGGGCGGCATGGTCGCAGAAGCTTTCTGCGGGATCTGTTCGATTGAGCTGCATGGATCGGCCGCCCACGAGACCAGTCCCTCACGTGCGAGAACGGCCCGCGCCATGGGCGTCCCCCTGCGTCCATGGCGAACGAATCCGAAGCGGACGGCACGGGATGAGCGGGGCGTCTCGCTTCCGTCTCGCCCTGGGCGCTCTCGCACTGGTGGGAGCGACGGGCCTGTCGGGCTGTTCGGCCGAGTCTGACAGCGGCGACAGGTCCGGGCGGAAGGACGCGTTCGTCCGGTCGCCGATCGGCAGTCACCTCTACGCCTGTTCCGATGGGTCGAAGGTCGAAGTCGATTTCCTCGACGACGGATTGACGATCGATCTTAGATCGCCGCCGAATGGTGCGCCGGAACGGCTGTCCGCGCCCGCCAGCGGCGTCCCGTTCGTCGGCGAGAACGTCAATGTGGCGCTATCGGACGGCGCCAGGATGACCGTGATCCGCTCCAATGCGAAGGCCGGCACCTGTCAGCGGGCGAACCGCACGGGAAGCGAGCATCCTCATGCGTCCCCTGATCCGCGTCCGTCCGGCGGCGACAGCGCCGCCACACCATTCCAGAAAGGATGAGCGATGATCCAAAAGCTTCGGCTCGATATTCCGCTGTTGCTGCCCGATGTCACCGACGTCGCGGATGCTTGCGTGACGCGGCTGATCGGCTCGCTCGAAAGCCGGGAGGGCGTTGACGAGATCCATGCCATAAAGCCGTCTGGCGGCGAGCCGGCGAAGCTGTGCATCCATTACGAGCCCGACCGTGTTTCCCTCCAGCGCATTCGCGAGCTGGCCAAGGCTGCGGGAGCCGATCTCGCCGAACGCTTCGGCCATGTAGGCTGGGACGTCGAAGGCATCACACACCAGCGCCGCGCGCGGACCGTCACCGACCAGCTCCGGGCTATTGACGGCGTGCTTGAGGCTGAGGCCAATGTGGCGGGCGTGGTCCGGGTCGAGTTCGACCGCTCCCTGACGAATGAAGATGCCCTCAAGGACGGCCTTGCCGCGATGAATGTGCGGCTCCGGACCCTTGCCCCGGACACCGAACAGGCCGCCGCGGCCCGTCCGGTCAACGACAATCACGCGGCCGACGGCGAGGTCCACGACCATGACCATGGTGCCGGCGAGACGCACGACCATGAACACGCACATGGCGGCATCTTCGGCGCCAATACGGAGCTGATCTCCGCGCTGGCGTGCGGCGCTCTGCTCGGCACAGGCTTCGCCGTTGAGAAGCTGGTCGCGGCGTCGCCGGGTTGGTTGCCGACGGCATTTTATGTCGCGGCTTATTTTTTCGGCGGTCTCTTCACGCTGCGCGAGGCGATCGACAATCTGAAGCTGCGCAAGTTTGAGATTGACACGCTGATGCTGGTTGCGGCCGCAGGCGCGGCGGCGCTGGGGGCATTTGCGGAAGGCGCGCTGCTGCTGTTCCTGTTCAGCCTCGGTCACGCGCTGGAACATTACGCCATGGGGCGGGCCAAGCGGGCGATCGAGGCGTTGGCGGAGCTTGCGCCGCGCACCGCGACGGTCCGTGACGCGAACGGAAGCACGCGTGAGGTGGCGGTCGAAGATCTCAAGGTTGGCGAAATCGTGGTAGTCAAGCCCGATGAGCGCGTTGCGGCCGATGGCTTCGTCGTCAAGGGGATCACCGCGATCAACCAGGCGCCGGTGACAGGCGAGAGTATGCCGGTCGACAAGCGCCCGGTGATGGATGTTGCGATCGCGCGCGCCAATCCCGATCGAGTCGATGCCGCGAGCCGGGTCTTTGCCGGCACGATCAATGGCAGCGGGCTTATCGAGATAGCGGTGACGCGCCAGTCAAGCGACAGCACGCTCGCCAAGGTCGTCAAGCTGGTGAGCGAAGCCGAAACGCAGAAGTCGCCGACGCAGCGTTTCACGGACAAATTCGAACGATATTTCGTGCCGATCGTGCTCGGCATTGCCTTCTTCATGCTGTTCGCCTGGGTGGTGGTCGACGAACCGTTCCGCGACAGCTTCTACCGCGCGATGGCCGTCCTCGTGGCGGCGAGCCCCTGTGCGCTGGCGATCGCTACCCCCAGCGCGGTCCTGTCCGGGGTTGCCCGCGCCGCGCGGGGCGGCGTGCTTGTCAAAGGCGGCGCGCCGCTCGAACTGCTCGGCTCGCTCGACGCCATCGCCTTCGACAAGACCGGCACGCTCACTATCGGCGAGCCGCGCATCGAGCAGATCATTCCGGCGACCGGCGTGGACAAGCAGGAGCTTATGGCCATTGCCGTCGCGGTCGAAGCCTTGAGCGATCATCCGCTGGCACAGGCGATCGCGCGCGACGGGGGCGATTATGTCGGAGACCGTTCCATCCCGCAGGCCGAAAGCCTGAAGAGCCTGACGGGTCGCGGCGTCTCAGCCCTTGTCGGTGAGGATGAAATCCTGATCGGCAAGGCCGAGATGTTCGGCGCCGACGGCATTGCGCCGCTGTCGGCCGAGATGACGGCCGTGATCGAGAAGCTGCGTGAAGGCGGCCAGACGAGCATGGTCGTCCGGCGCGGTGACAAGGACCTGGGCGCGATCGGCCTGCTCGACACGCCGCGCGAAGCGGCCCGGACCGCGCTGGAAAAGCTGCACGCGATCGGCATCAAGCGGATGATTATGATCTCGGGCGACCATCAGCGCGCCTCTGAAGCCATCGCCAGGGAAGTCGGCATCGACGAGGCGTGGGGCGATCTCATGCCGGAGGATAAGGTCGAGGCGATCAAGAAGTTGCGCGCCGAAACCAGGGTCGCGATGGTCGGGGATGGCGTCAACGACGCACCGGCAATGGCGACGGCGACGGTCGGCATCGCCATGGGCGCGGCGGGTTCCGACGTCGCATTGGAGACGGCCGATGTCGCGCTGATGGCCGACGATCTGTCGCACTTGCCGTTTGCGGTCGGACTCAGCCGCACCACGCGCTCGGTGATCCGGCAGAACGTCTTCGTCAGCCTCGGCGTGGTCGCCCTGCTCGTCCCGGCGACGATCCTCGGACTTGGCATTGGCCCGGCGGTCGCGGTCCATGAAGGATCGACGTTGCTCGTCGTGTTCAACGCTCTCCGGTTGCTGGCCTATCGCGATGCGGAGGGACGGCGATGAACAGACCCGTGGCTGCGTTCTGCGAAACCCTCCCAATCTGGATGGGGTCTTCCCAATGACCTTTCCACCGTGGTCCGAAGCCCTCACGCACATCTTCAGCCTGGCGATCGCTTATGCCCTTGCGCTGCCGGTGGGCTGGGATCGCGAGAAGGATGAACGCAGCGCCGGCATTCGGACCTTTCCGCTGGTGGCGATCGCCAGTTGCGGCTTCGTGCTCGTCGGCATCGCCATTCTCGGGCGCACCTCGCCGGCGCAAGCGCGTCTGCTGGAGGGCTTGATTACCGGCGTCGGCTTTATCGGCGGCGGTGCAATCCTGAAGCATGGCGGGAAAGCGTCGGGGACGGCGACCGCCGCCAGCCTGTGGGCGACCGGCGCGCTGGGCGCGGCGGTCGGCTACGGACTTTACGACATCGCGCTGGTGCTCAGCCTGACCACTTTCCTGACGTTGCGCTGCTCGCGTCCGCTCAAGCGCGCGACTCATGACGACACGGGCGCATCGGACAGTCGGTGAAGCATATCTGGTCCTCCGACGTCCGCTTGAAGCGGCGCTTGCGGGTTCTGGTCGATCGGGCTCGGGCCAATCGGCCTGTGACCGATCTCGAAATTCGCAAGGAGGACCGGCATGTGCGGCTCGACCGCTGGGCGGCCTTGCTGGAACGCGATCCCTGCCAGACTATCGGGCTTCTCTCGCCATCATGGGCCGGCGGGGACCAGCGCGGGCCATTGATCCCGAGCGCGATCGATGTCGCATGGGAAGATCCGATCCTGCGCGTCATGGGCCTGAAGAGCCGTGCGCGCGGTGATGTGAAGGCATTTTTCGGTCTGTCGGACGCCGAGCTGGACCGGATCGTCTCCGGGTCCTGGCGCGTCCCGATGCGGCCAGCCTGGCAGGTCGCAGCGCGCATAAGGAATGTCGGCGATCCACGCGTGGAAAGGCTGGTCCTGGCGAGCGTCACAGCAATCATCCTGGTCTTCGTCGCGGTCGTCGAATGGCTGCGATGACGGGCCTGTTCCGAGAAAATATCTGATGTCAGCGATACTCTGCCCACTCCTCGCCGATCATGCCCCGGAAGGCGATGCGCCATGAAATGGCTGATCGCCTTCGATCTTGACGGAACCCTTGCCGAGAGCAAGCGCCCCTTGTCGGGCGAGATGGCGGCATTGCTTGCTCGCCTGCTCGCTTTGGCGGACGTCGCGGTGATCTCGGGGGGTGACTGGCCGCAATTCCACAGGCAGGTCGCCGCGCGATTACCGGCTGATGCAGCGCGCGAGCGACTATGGTTGATGCCGACCACGGGCACCAAGCTCTATCGCTTCATCAACGGCGAGTGGCGCGCGGTCTATGCCGAGCTTTTCGATGAAACGGAGAAGGTGACGATCCGTGCGGCCTTTGACCGCGCGCTGTCGGCGGTGGGACTCGCCGATGAGCGGACCTGGGGGGAACGGATCGAGGACCGGGGAAGCCAGATTACCTTCTCTGGCCTGGGCCAGCACGCACCATTGCGAGCGAAAGAGGGCTGGGACCCGGACCGCGCCAAGCGCGCTGCCCTCCAATTAGCGCTGCGCGCGGCGCTGCCGGGCCTGTCGGTCAACCTTGGCGGCACCACTTCGATCGACGTGACGCGCGAAGGCGTCGACAAAGGCTACGGTCTGAAGCGGCTGAGCGAAGAAAGCGGGGTGCCGCTGGCTGGAATGCTGTTCCTCGGCGATGCGATCTATCCCGGTGGCAACGACTATCCCGCCGCGCAAGTCGGGGTCGACGTGGTGAAGGTGCGCGATGTCGATGAGACCGCGGCCGTCATGTCAGCGATCATCGCATGTTTGAAGCGCTGAGCCTCGCTGCCGGTGCTCGCCGTGCTCAAAGCCGCGCGATTGCCTGCTTTTCGCGAAACAATGGAGATAAGCAATGAACGCATTCCCAAGGCTGATCTGGATTGCCCTGCCGCTGGTTGCGGCGAGCCCCGCTCATGGCGAAACCCTGCGCGAAGCGTTGATCCATGCCTATCGCACCAACCCCAGCCTGACCGGGGCGCGGGCTGGCTTGCGCGCCACGGATGAAGGCGTGCCGATCGCAAAGGCGGCGGGGCGCCCGGCATTGAGCGCGACCGCCGATTATCAGGAATTTGTCGTCCGGTCGGCCAACAGCTTTTCCGCGCCCTTGCGGGCCGCGAGCGCGAACGCCAACCTGTCGTTTCCGCTCTATCAGGGCGGCCGCGTTAAGAATGCGATCCGCGCGGCCGATGCGCGGGTGGAATCGGGACGCGCGAACCTGCGCTTTACCGAAGCCGATCTCTTCACTGCGATTGTCTCGGTTTACATGGACGTCATGCGCGATGAGGCGATCGTGGGCCTCAACCGCCGCAATGTTGCGGTCCTCGAAACCAACCTTCAGGTCACGCGGGATCGCTTCGAGGTTGGGGATCTGACCCGCACCGATGTTGCGCAATCGGAAGCGCGTCTCGCCGTCGCCCAAGGGCAGCTAGAAACGGCGCTCGCGCAACTCGATACCAGTCTGGAAAATTATCTCCGGTTTGTCGGTCTGCCCGCGCGCGAGCTTGAGCCACCGCCTGCGCTGCCGGGTCTGCCGCAATCGCCTGCCGATGCCGTCGCCATCGCCGTCGAAAACAATCCTCAGCTCATCGCGGCCAAGGCGGATGCCAGGGCGGCGCGCTATGACGTCCGTGTCGCAGCCGCCTCGCGCCTGCCCACGCTCGCGCTCGTGGGAAGCAGCGGCTACAACAACTATCTGGGCACGCTCGCGGGCAATATCCCCGGACGCGTGTTCCAGCAAGCTCAAACCACGGCGACCGTCGGGCTTTCAGCGACGATCCCGCTTTATCAAGGGGGCCTGCCCGCTGCCCAAGTGCGGCGCGCGACGGCGCTGGAAAGCCAGGCAATCGAGCAGATCGTCTTCATCGAACGGCGCGTCGTTGCCGAAGCGCGCGCCGCCTATTCGCGCTATCTGGCCGCGCAAACGGTGATCCAGTCGTCCAAGACTGCGATCGCGGCCAACACGCTCGCGCTTGAGGGCGTTCGGGCGGAAAATAGTGTAGGCACACGCAATGTCCTCGACGTGCTCAACGCCGAACAGGAATTGCTCAACAGCCGCGTCCAGCTCGTCACGGCTGAGCGCGACGCCTATGTTGCCGGATTCACGCTGCTGGCGGCAATGGGGCGGGCCGAAGCACGCGACCTCAATCTGTTTGGCGGCACACTGTTCGAGCCCGGATTCCGATGACCGCGATCCGGCACCGGCGTCTGCGCTCCCTAATCGAAAGGAGATTGCTGTGATATATGCCTTCAAGGATAGTGACTTTCCGCGCCGCATCGCCCTGTCACGAAGCCTTCTGCTGGTGTTGCCTCTGGCCGCGCTGCTGTCGGGATGCTCCGACACCGACACGGCCGGTAGATCGGGCAAGAACGAGACAGAGGCTCGGCCCGTGGCGCTGCCGCCCCCGATCGTTGCAAGCCATACCTATCGGTGTGTCGGCGGCGACGTCATTTACGTGGATTTTCTCAAGGGCGAATTGTCGATCAATGTGAGGTTGGGATCTGCCGGTCCCTCGGTTCGGCTGACCGCTCCCGCCGCCGACAGCGCCTATACCGGAAATGGCATGACGCTTACCGTTTCCGGCAAGGACATCGATGTTCGCGAGACAGGAAAGCCTTCGCGCAATTGCACGCGGGCCTGAGGACCGTAGGGGTTTTGATGCCAGTGCTCGCCTATACGATCGTTCCGGTCACGGCTATCGTCGCCGGAGCGCTTCTGTCGCTGTTGCGCACACCCGGCCCGAGCTTTGTGAGCGCCATGCAGCATCTTGCCGCCGGCGTGGTGTTCGCAGCGGCGGCGACCGAAATTCTGCCGCAGATCAAGCATGATGCCGCTCCGGTCGCGACGCTTATCGGCGGCGCGATCGGCGTCGGCGCCATGCTGCTGCTGAAAGCACTGGAGGAAAGAGCCACGGGCTCGCTGGCGATGGTGGGCGCCGTCGCCATCGACATTCTTGTCGACGGCCTGGTGCTGGGCCTCGCGTTTCTCGCCGGCGAGAAAGCGGGCCTGCTGCTGACGATCGCGCTTACGCTGGAGGTGATGTTCCTCGGCGTGACCGTCACGAGCGACCTTCGCGAGAAGGTGCGTGCAGCCTGGAAGGTGGTCGCGATCGTGGCGGCGATCGGTCTCCTTCTGCCCGTCGGCGCGGTTCTCGCGACGCCGGTGGCGGTGCTGCCGCAACCCTTCATCATCGCCTTCCTGAGCTTTGGTCTGATGGCCTTGCTCTATCTCGTCACCGAAGAGCTGCTGGTGGACGCGCACGAAAGGCCCGACAGTCCACTCATCAGCGGCATGTTCTTCGCAGGCTTCCTTGGACTGCTCATCATCGAGGAGCTTATGTGAGTGCGCGGCCAAGGGAGAGAATAGATCATCGGCCAAAACAACATTGAGATCGGTGCCGTGCCGACGACATCGCATTGACGGTATCGAGGTGGTGATTGCCGCGTGAGACAAGCCAATATTCGACGACTCGAATCTCGAAGTATCGCAAACATAACGATAGGTTATTACATAACACCAGCGATATTCTTTCAATTCCGTAACAGTAGCGCTCTTCAGGTCGCCCGAGACACTGGGCTTTCGAGCACAAATAAATGAGGTTGCTCCATTTATCGCGCGGATTGCCGATTTACGCGTGACACAGCGGCTCATCTCGATTATCGGGCTAGCCATGTTCCGCAAGGGGTTCCTCGTCATTTGCCTGATGATGGCGTCGCTCGTCACAACGACGGTCGTGCACGCGCGCGAACTCCCCGGTGTTGTCATGCTCGAATGCTGTGGAACGGTTCGCGCCGAATCCAATGAAAGCAGCAAACCGTCATCCGGCGATTCGGACAAGGCGGCGTTCGAGCACCATGGCTGCCATGGCGCGTCTTCCCTGATGCTCGGAAACGCCCCAGCGGATGAGATGGTCGTGCGGCTCCAACGCGCTTATCCCTTTTTGCAGGTTGCGGCACTCTTGCCGCGCGAATCCACACCCGGATTGCGCCCTCCTATCGTCTGACTGAGCGGTAACGATGTCCTCGCCCTGAGTGTGCAGGGCGGCGGATTCTACACGTCTCAGTTCAGGATTTATTATCATGCACCGTTTGATCGCAGCCGCATTGGCTGCGGCGTCCTGCGCCACGATCGCGCAGGCGCAGACCGCGCCGCCCGTGGAGGCGGGCGCAACCCTCAGTCTTGACCAGGCATTGTCGATGGCGGGGGCGACATCGCCAACGCTTGACGCGGCCGAAGCCGATATTCGCGCGGCGCAGGCCGCCCGCACCGTCGCGGGCCTGCGTCCAAATCCCGGCATCACGGTCGAGGCCGAGAATGTCGCCGGGAGCGGCCCCTATCGGGGAGTCGAAAGCCTTGAAACGACAACATCGCTCGCATTGCCGATCGAGCTGGGCGGCAAACGCTCCGCCCGGATCGGGGTCGCCGACGCCCGCTCGCAACGCGTGGCTATCCAGGCGGCGATCACGCAAGCCGATTTGCGGCTGTCGGTGATCCAGGCTTATGCCGAAGCTGCTGCGGCGCAGCAGAGAGTAACGACTGCGCGCGACCAGGCCCGCATCGCGGCGGAAGGGCTGCGCGCGGCTCAGGTCCGTGTGCAGGCGGGGCGCGCTTCGCCCATCGAAGTCCAGCGCGCCGACGTGGCCCGGATCAACGCGGATGCCGAAGTCGAGCGGACACAGCGCCTTGTCGAAGTGGCCCGCTATTCGCTGTCGCGGATCATCGGCCAGCCTGTCGCGGGCAATCTCGATACCGGGTGGTTCGCCAATGTGCGCGCGGCCTATGGTCCGATGCAGGAGATCGAGAGCGCGGGCACGCTGGCAATGGCGGCGGCCGAAGCCGATCTGGCGATTGCCGATGCCGGTGTGCGGCTCGCGCGGGCGCAGCGGGTTCCCGATCTGACCGTAGGCGCTGGGGCGCGCTATATGCGTGACACCGGCGATACGGCGGCGCTGTTCAGCATTTCCATTCCTCTGCCCCTGTTCAACAATGGCCGGGCAGCGGTTGCACAGGCATCCTCGGAACGGCTGCGCGCGGAGGCACAGCAGCGTGTCACCGCGATCGAGGTCGATCAGGCCATTGCCCGCGCACAGGCCGAAGCCGCCAATGCTGCGACGACTGCCGCGACGGCGAGCGGTCCTGCGTTGCAGGCGGCGGATGAAGCCGCGCGCATCGCCCGCATCGGTTATCGCGAGGGCAAATTTGGGCAACTCGAACTGCTCGATGCCGAACGCACGCTCTCCGAAACCCGGCGCGCCGCGATCGACGCGCTGCTCAACTATCATAGCGCACAGGCGCAGCTTGAACGGCTGACCGTTCGCGCGCCCGATCTTCAGGGGAATTGACCATGAAACGCACCATCAAGGCGGCGCTGCCGCTCACTCTTGCTGCATTGCTGATGGCGGGATGCTCCGGCGGCGATCCCGCGCAGGAGAAAGCTGAAAATGCCGCCGCCGGGGAAGAAGCGGGGCATAAAGATGAAGAGGGCGAGATCGATCTGACTCCCCAGCAGATCAAGACTGCCGGGATCGAACTGGTGCGCGCCATTCGCAGCGGTGGCGGCGCGTTGACATTGCCCGCGACGATCGAAGGCGATCCGCAAGGGATGCAGGTCGTGTCCGCCGCGATCGGCGGCCGCGTTGTCTCGCTTACGCGCAATCTTGGCCAGACGGTCGGTCGCGGACAGACGCTGGCCATCATCGAAAGCCGCGAAGCCGCATCGCTCAATGCCGAGATCGAAGCGGCGCGGGCACGGTTGTCGCTCGCCGAATCTAATCTGCGCCGCGAGCAAAGGCTGTTCAATGAGCGGGTTTCGCCCGAACAGGATCTGATCGCTGCACGCACGGCGGCGACTGAAGCGCGCATTGCCTTGCGTCTTGCTCAACAGCAGGTCGCAGCCGCCGGCGGCGGCGGCGGGACGCTCAACCGGATCGCCGTCGCCTCCCCGTTGTCTGGGCAGGTAGTGGCGCGCAGCGTCACGCTTGGGCAAACAGTCGCGGCGGATGCTGAGTTGTTCCGCGTGGCAAACCTTTCGCGGGTCGCCGTGACGCTGGCCCTATCGCCAGCGGATGCCGGGAAGGTGCGGCCCGGTTCCGAGATCGAGATCGTTGCTGGTGATCGCAAGACGGTGGCGCGGGTCGATTTCGTCTCGCCGATCCTCAACGAGACGACGCGCCTCGCCACGGTGATCGCGGTGATCGACAACCGTTCGGGCCAATGGCGCGTGGGGGAGCCGGTAACGGCTTCGATCCAGTTGCCCGGCGGCGGCGCGGGGTCGGTGCTGGTCCCGCAAAGCGCGATCCAGACGGTGGAAGGGCGACCGACAGTGTTCGTCCGCACCGATCATGGCTTCAAGGCCGTGCCCGTCACTCTCGGCAATCCCAGCGGCGACAATGTGGTCGTCACCTCGGGCCTGGCCGGCAATGAACAGCTTGCCGGGCCGAACAGCTTCACTCTCAAGGCTGAGCTTGGAAAAGGCGAAGCGGAGCACGGGCACTGATCATGATAGACCGTATCGTCACATTATCCGTCGAGCGGCGCTGGTTCGTGCTGCTCATGACGCTGATCGCCATGGTCATCGGAGGCTGGGCGCTGTCGCGCCTGCCGATCGACGCCGTTCCCGACATCACCAACAATCAGGTGCAGGTGAACATCACCGCACCGGCACTCTCGCCCGAACTGGTTGAAAAGCAGATTGCCTTTCCGATCGAAAACGCGCTCGCGGGCGTTCCGGGCCTTGAATACACCCGATCGCTCAGTCGCAACGGCTTCGCGCAGGTCACGGCGGTTTTTACCGAATCGACCGACATCTTCTTTGCTCGGCAGCAGGTCGCTGAACGGCTGCGCGTGGCGGAGGAAAGCCTGCCTGAAGGCGCAACCCCGACCATGGGGCCGATCGCGACGGGGCTGGGCGAAGTCTATATGTGGACTGTCCACCTCGAACATCGCAAGGGCGACGAACATAAGCCCGGTCAACCGGGTATTCAGCCGGACGGCAGTTATATCACCCCCGAAGGCGACCGGCTTGTCACCGAAGCCGACAAGGCGACCTATCTGCGGACGGTGCAGGACTGGATCGTCGCGCCGCTGCTCAGAAGCACGGAAGGTCTGGCGGGCGTCGATTCGATCGGCGGCTATGTAAAGCAGTTCCAGGTGATCCCCGACATGCAGCGCCTTGCTGCGCTCGGCATGAACCTTACCGATCTCGCGCAGGCGCTTGAGGCGAACAACGTCGGCGTCGGCGCTGGCGTGGTCGATCGCGGCGGCGAAGGGCTGGCGGTGCGCTCGGATGCCCGAATCCGCAATATCGGCGAGTTGGCCAGCACTGTCATCGCCACGCGCGAGGGCACGCCGATCCGGCTCGATTCCGTCGCGCAGGTCCGGCTTGGACAGGCGATCCGTTACGGCTCGGCGTCCGAGAATGGCAAGGAAGTCGTCGTCGGCACCGCGATCATGCGGATTGGCGAGAACAGCCGCACGGTCGCCTCGGCGGTCGCGGAACGGCTCGATGAAGTGAATGCCTCGATGCCGACGGACGTGGTGATCCAGCCCGTCCTCGACCGCACGGCGCTGGTCAACTCGACGATCAAGACGGTGGCGAAGAACCTCACCGAAGGCGCGCTGCTCGTCATTGTCGTGCTGTTCCTGCTGCTCGGCAATTTCCGCGCGGCGCTGATCGCGGCGCTGGTGATCCCGATCACCATGCTGATGACCAGCTTCGGGATGCTGCGCGGCGGCGTGTCGGCGAACCTGATGAGCCTCGGCGCACTCGATTTCGGGCTGATCGTCGACGGCGCGGTCATCATCGTCGAAAACGCGCTGCGACGTATCGCCGAACGCCAGCATCATCTTGGCCGCAATCTGACGGTCGAAGAACGGTTGAACTCGGTCGCCCGCGCGGCGCGCGAAATGATCCGGCCATCGGTGTTCGGGCAGGCGATCATCATCCTCGTCTATGTGCCGCTGCTGACGCTGAGCGGTGTCGAAGGCAAGACCTTCACGCCGATGGCGATGACCGTCATCATCGCGCTCGTCTGCGCCTTCGTGCTGTCGCTGACCTTCGTGCCCGCGATGCTCGCCATCTGGCTGTCGAAGCCGGTGGAGGAGAAGGAAGGCCGGATCATGTCGTGGCTCAAACGCAAATATGAGCCGGGCCTCGACAAGGCGATGAAACGTCCGACACTCACCATGGGCGTTGGCGTGGGCGCTTTCCTCGCGGCGCTTTTGACCTTCTCCTTTTTGGGCCAGGAGTTTTTGCCCCAGCTCGACGAGGGCGACCTGACCGCGCAGGTTCTGCGCGTTCCCGGCACCTCGGTCGATCAAAGCCAGGCGATGCAGTCGCGCATCGAACGGGAGATAGCCAAGCTACCAGAGGTGCGGTTCGTCTTTTCCAAGACGGGCACGGCCGAACTCGCGTCCGATCCGATGCCCCCCAATATCTCCGACACCTTCATCATCATGAAACCCAAAGACGAGTGGCCGGACAGCCGCCTGTCGCGGGCGGAGCTGATAGCCAAGGTCGAAAAGGTGCTGGAAGGCGTGCCGGGCGGCGCATTCGAGATCAGCCAACCGATCCAGATGCGGTTCAACGAGCTGATCGCCGGTGTGCGCGGCGACATCGCGGTCAAGGTGTTCGGCGACGATTTCGACACCATGAATGCGACCGCGAACCAAATCGCCGCGATCCTGCGTCAGACCGAAGGCGCGGCGGACGTTCGGGTCGAACAAACCGAAGGTCTGCCGATGCTCGATATACGGCCAAAGCGGGACATCATGTCGCGGCTCGGCATCACTGCGCAGACCGTGCAGGACACCGTGTCCGCCGCGATCGGCGGGCGCGATGCGGGGATGATCTTCGAGGGCGACCGGCGGTTTGCGGTGACGATCCGCCTGTCGGATGTGTCGCGCGCCAATCTCCAGACTCTCGGACAGGTGCCGGTGCCCTTAGCAAATGGCGGGTTCGTGCCGTTGCAAAGCGTGGCCGACATCGGTGTCACCGATGGCCCCAACCAGATCAGCCGCGAGAACGGCAAGCGGCGCGTGGTGGTCCAGGCCAATGTGCGTGGTCGTGATGTCGCCGGGGTCGTTGCCGATGCCGAAGCGGCGATCGCCAGCCAGGTGCGGCTTCCCAGCGGGCAATATCTGGATTGGGGCGGACAGTTCGAGAACCTTCAGTCCGCGAGCGAGCGGCTGATGCTTGTCGTCCCGGCCTGCTTCGCGCTCATCATCCTGCTGCTCTATGGGGCATTGGGAAGCGTGCGCGATGCCGCGATCGTGTTCACCGGGGTTCCGCTGGCGCTCGTCGGCGGCGTCCTCGCGCTGTTCCTCAGAGGGATGCCCTTCTCGATCTCGGCGGCGGTGGGGTTCATTGCCCTTTCCGGTATCGCGGTCCTGAACGGCCTCGTCATGGTGACATCGATCCAGTCGTTGATGGAAAGCGGCATGGAACGGGCGAAGGCGGCGTATGAAGGCGCGATGATGCGCCTCAGGCCCGTGGTCATGACCGCGCTCGTCGCCAGCCTCGGCTTTGTGCCGATGGCGCTTGCGACCGGCTCGGGAGCCGAGGTGCAAAAGCCGCTCGCGACTGTGGTGATCGGCGGTCTCATCTCCGCCACGCTGCTCACCCTGTTCGTGCTGCCGACGCTCTACGCCCGCTACGGCCGGCGTCTCGACGATGAGCGAGACGAGATCGGCGTGGAACGGACGGATGAGCATCCCGCGGGGCCGACAGGCGAGCCCGCTTGATGAACATGGTCGCGCGCAGTTCGATCGGGCCGCGCGCGACCATCACCGAGGGACGATGGCAGTCGCTCGAATGAAGGAGACTGATGAAGACAGAAATCCAAACAGGACAAGGCCGGATGCGGCCACGTCTTCGAACAGAGGCTCGCGTTGACGATGAAGGAAGAAACGACATTCGTTCTTAGCATGGCTCCGGTGAGAGTTTGGACGCATCTCGCCGATCTGGAGGCTTACGAATACTGGCATCCGAGCTATCGCTTCGAGGAAGCCGCTGCCGCTGGCAGGACAATCGACCTGACCTATGCGTTGTTCAGACGCGGCTATCGCACACGCGCGGAAGCGACGATCACGGCCTTCGACAAGCCCCACCTCATCGCATGGAGCATCGGCATCGGCGGCGGCGCTGTATTCCGCGAGAGCTATGAACTCGAAGCGGTAGGGACAGGAACGCAGATCCGGCACGAGATCGCGTTCGAAAGTTTCGCCGGCAAGCTGGTGGGCAAGCTGTTCCGCCGGACATTTGGGGGCACCCTGCGCGCTCAGGATTTGGCCTTCCTAAGCTACCTCAAAAAGGATTTGCGTAGTGGTGACGCGGGACTGAACCGCCATCGCCGCCGGGCGCGGAAAGCCAGGAGGACGGACAATGACGGATGAATGCCTCGTCGATGGCGGCGCCAAGCATCGGACCTTGTGGATCGTTCTGCTGCTTAATCTCGGCATATCGCTGGCCTTCTTCGGGACGGGGCTGGCAGGCGATTCCAGCGCGCTGATCGCCAACGGCGTCGACAATCTGTCGGATGCTCTCGTCTATCTTCTGAGCCTGATCGCGCTCGGCCGCGCCGCGGTCTGGAAAAACCGCGCCGCCACTATGTCGGGCATCATGTTGCTGCTGTTCGCTGGCGGAATCCTCGTCGATGCGGGACGGCGCTACATCTACGGCAGCGAGCCGATCGGCTCGACGATGATGCTGATGTCGGCGGCGGCGGCCGTCATCAACTTTATCTGCCTCAAGCTGCTTCAGCGCCTGGAGAAGCCCGATGTGGCGCTGCGCGCCGCGACAACCTTCAGCTTCAACGATTTCATATCGAACGGCGGCATCCTTGTCGCGGGCGGCCTGGTGCTGTGGCTCGGCAGCAATTGGCCGGACCTTATCGTCGGCGTGTTGACGGCGCTCATCGCCATCAAGGGCGGCATCGAAATCCTGAAGGACGCGCGGGCCGAAGCCGACCAGCACGCGGAGGCCGCGCCATGACCGGACCGGCGTTCGCCCCCGCCCGAAATTCGCAGCCCGATGCGGCGCTGTTTCATGCCGCATCGTCAATTCTCTCAGGAAGAAGGAATTACGCATGGTAGAACGCGCGTCAAAGCAGGGGCTTCCCTGTCCTGTCTGCAAGGTCGATCTCGTCATGAGCGAGCGGCAAGGCATCGAGATCGACTATTGCCCGCAATGCCGGGGCGTGTGGCTCGATCGCGGCGAACTCGACAAGATCATTGAGCGAGGCGTCGCCGAAACAGCGCCCCCTCCGCCCCCTCCGTCGCGCGGCGGATACGATCGCGGCCACGACAGCCACAGAGGCGATTACGGCTACGGCGACCACAAGCGCCGCCGACGCAAGAGCTTCTTCGAGGAGCTGTTCGACTGACATGAGGATTGGCCCCCCACAAGCCCATCGCCCCCTTGCGTGCTTGTGCGAGAAGGGTCCGCGCCGTGAACGCCCTGCCTTGGCGTTCACGGCGAAAGATCGCACGCCGCTGCCTTTCAGTGGCGTGCCCCGTTCAAAGTGGCCCCAGCGGCGGCGCGCTCTCGCGCTGGCGGCCGGTATGTTCATGCTGGTTGCCAACACGGGATGTTCACCCGATGGCAATGCGGACAAGGACGACCGCTCGCTTCCTCTCGCCGGAACGCATATCTTCACATGCGGGAATGGAACGAAAGTGCGGGTCGATTTTGTCGGCAACGGCCTGACGATCGATTTCGCGATCTTGCCTGATGGCAAAGCCGAGCGCCTGACCGCTCCCGCCGCCGGCGTCACCTATTTTGGCGACACCATGAATCTCGCGATCTCGAACGGGTCGATCGTGGTCATACGGCCCGATGCCGGATCGCAGGTCTGCCGCCGCGACGGCCCCGGCCAGGAACGGGACGGGCGACCGCCTCCGTGATCTCGCAC
This sequence comes from Erythrobacter sp. SG61-1L, assembly GCF_001305965.1. Lineage (NCBI taxonomy): Bacteria > Pseudomonadati > Pseudomonadota > Alphaproteobacteria > Sphingomonadales > Erythrobacteraceae > Erythrobacter > Erythrobacter sp. SG61-1L. Next base: position 5,080 of record NZ_JXQC01000002.1, on the reverse strand, counting down.
CGCCTCGCGCCCTATCCCCGGCGCGGGCGCTGAACGAGATCGATGCAACAGAGGAAAATTCATGACCGAACAGATCCAGCTCGACATCCCGCTTGTCCTTCCCGACATTCCGGACGCCAATGACGCCTGCGTTGCGCGTCTGACATCCAATCTCGCGGCGCGACCGGGGATCGAGAAAGCGCATATCGTTCCGGCGGAAGGGGACAAGCCCGCGCTGCTGTGCATCCACTACGATCCGGGCATCCTCTCGCTTTCGCGTATCCGCGACATCGCGCGCGGGGCAGGGGCCGCCCTTGCCGAACGCTACGGCCATGCGCTGTGGCCGGTGAAGGGGATCGGCCATCAACGCAAGGCCCGCACGGTGAGCGAGCAGTTGCGCGCCTTGCCGGGTGTGCTGGAAGCCGACGCCAATGCCGCTGGCATGGTGCGCGTGGAGTTCGATCGGGAACAGGTGTCCGAAAAGGACATTCTTGGCGCACTGTCGCGGTTGGGCGTCAAGCAGACCAGGCGGTCGCTGGTGTCGCCTGTTCCCGAAGCTACGCCAAGGGATGCCCATGCCGGTCACGATCACGGCCCCGGCGGGCATGACGAAAAGGCCGCGCACAAGGAAGGCGATGGTCACGATCACGATCATGGCGCTTTCCTTGGCCCGAACACCGAACTGATCTTCGCGCTGACCTGCGGCGCGCTGCTGGCGATCGGCTTCGCCATCGAAAAGCTGGTTGCCGGAGCGCCCGCGTGGTTGCCGACGGCCCTCTATATCGGGGCTTACGGCTTCGGCGGTTTCTTCACGCTGCGCGAGGCGATCGACAATCTTCGTCTCAGGAAATTCGAGATTGACACGCTGATGCTGGTGGCGGCCGCCGGCGCCGCCGCGCTCGGCGAATTTGCCGAAGGCGCGCTGCTGCTGTTCCTGTTCAGCCTCGGCCATGCGCTCGAACATTATGCGATGGGCCGCGCCAAGCGGGCGATCGAGGCGCTGGCCGAACTGGCACCGCGCACCGCCACGGTCCGGCGAGCCGACGGCACGACTGAAGAAATCTCCGTCGATGAACTGAAGGTCGGCGATACCGTGATCGTCAAGCCCGATGCGCGGGTTGCGGCCGATGGCTTCGTGGTCAAGGGCACCAGCGCCATCAACCAGGCCCCCGTAACGGGCGAGAGCATTCCGGTCGACAAGCAGCCCGTCATGGACGATGCGGCGGCGCGCGCCAATCCTGAGCGGGTCGATGCTGCAAGCCGCGTGTTCGCCGGGACGATCAACGGCAGCGGTCTTATCGAAATCGAGGTGACGCGCCTGTCGAGCGAAAGCACGCTCGCCAAGGTGGTCAAGATGGTGAGCGAGGCGGAGACGCAGAAGTCGCCGACTCAGCGGTTCACCGATCGCTTCGAGCGGGCGTTCGTGCCGCTCGTCCTCGTTCTGGCGGTGGTGCTTCTGTTTGCCTGGGTCGTGGTCGACGAGCCGTTCCGCGACAGCTTCTATCGTTCGATGGCTGTGCTGGTGGCGGCCAGCCCTTGCGCGCTGGCCATCGCCACCCCCAGCGCGGTCCTCTCCGGCGTCGCTCGCGCGGCGCGTGGCGGTGTCCTCGTCAAGGGCGGCGCCCCGCTCGAACTGCTCGGCTCGCTCGATGCGATCGCTTTCGACAAGACCGGCACGCTCACCAAGGGCGAGCCGCGCATCCAGCAAATCATCACCGCGCCGGGCGTGGACAAGCAGGAGCTGATGGCGATCGCGGTGGCGGTCGAAAGCCTGAGCGATCATCCGCTGGCGCAGGCGATCGCGCGCGACGGTCGCGATCATGTCGGGGACTTTCCGGTTCCGAAGGCGGAGAGCCTGAAAAGCCTCACGGGGCGCGGCGTCTCGGCCGTGGTTGGGGAGGATGAAGTCCTGATCGGCAAGCCGGGCATGTTCGGCGCCGATGGCATACCACCGCTGTCCCCGGCGATGGCACAGGCCGTCGAGCAATTGCGCGAGGGCGGGCAGACCAGCATGGTCGTGCAGCGCGATGGCCGCGATCTTGGCGCAATCGGCCTGCTCGATACGCCGCGCGAGACGGCGATCGTCGCGCTCAAACGGCTGCACGAAATCGGCATCAAGCGGATGATTATGATCTCCGGCGACCATCAACGGGCGGCCGAAGCGATCGCGCGTGAAGTCGGGATCGACGAGGCATGGGGCGATCTCATGCCGGAGGACAAGGTGGAGGCGATCAAGAAGCTGCGCGCCGAAACCAAGGTCGCGATGGTCGGGGATGGCGTCAATGACGCGCCCGCGATGGCGACCGCGACGGTCGGCGTGGCGATGGGGGCGGCAGGGTCCGACGTGGCGCTGGAAACGGCTGATGTCGCGCTGATGGCGGACGATCTGTCGCATCTGCCGTTCGCGGTCGGTCTTAGCCGCACCACGCGATCGGTGATCCGCCAGAATGTGTTCGTGAGCCTCGGTATTGTCGCTTTCCTCGTGCCCGCGACCATTCTCGGACTTGGCATTGGTCCGGCGGTCGCGGTCCATGAAGGCTCGACGCTCTTGGTGGTATTCAACGCGCTGCGCCTGCTCGCCTATCGGGACAAGACCAATGACTGAAACGCCTGACACGGATCGATCGCTGTCCCGCGTGATTTTCCCGCTTCCGGGCAATGAAGCCCTGGCGGAGCATCTGGCGAGGGCAGGGGGCTGGCCGCTCGGCACACTGGAAACCCGTCGCTTTCCCGATGGCGAGGCTTATGTCCGGCTGCTCGATGATGTTGCCGGAAAGGCCGTCGATCTCGTCTGCACGCTTGCGCGGCCCGATGAAGGCTTCCTGCGCCTCGTCTTTGCGGCCGATGCAGCGCGCGCGCTTGGCGCGCGCGAGGTGACGCTGGTGGCGCCCTATCTCGCCTATATGCGCCAGGATCGCCGCTTCCTGCCGGGCGAGGCGGTAACATCGCAGAGCTTCGCGCGGCTTGTATCGTCCAGTTTCGATCGTCTCGTCACTGTCGATCCGCACCTGCACCGCTATCCGGCGCTCTCGCCCTTATATGCTATTCCGGCGGATGCCTTGCAGGCGGCTCCCGCGTTGGCCGACTGGATCGCCGCCGAAGTCACGGCACCGTTTCTGATCGGTCCGGACGAAGAAAGCGAACAATGGGTATCGGCGATCGCGGACCGCGTGGGCGCGCCCTATGCAGTGCTGCGGAAAATCCGTCATGGCGACCGCAATGTGGATGTCGAACTGCCGGACCTTACTGGCTGGCGCGGGCGGCAACCCGTGCTGGTCGACGACATCGCTTCCTCCGGACGCACGCTGATCGAGGCGGCGCGCAAGATAGCATTGCAGGGTTTTGCCCCGCCTGTCGTCGTGGTGGTGCATGGCGTGTTCGCGGAGGATTCCTTCGAGCGTCTGTCGCCACTTTGCAGCCGGATCGTTTCGACCGACAGCGTTCCCCATGCCAGCAACGCAATCGCGCTCGCGCCGCTGCTGGCTCGCGGTCTCGCAGCCCACATATCCGCTGAAGGCGAGCTGATCCGTCACAGGCGGCCGCCTGAACCTGTCGATGAAGTGGATCTTGCGGGCATGGATTCGTTCCCGGCGAGCGATCCCCCTTCGTGGACGACCGGGGGACATTGAGACGATGCCCGCCTCGCTGAACACGGCGCAAGAGACAGGCGCGCGCCCTTCCTACATCCTCAAGGCAGAGTGGTTATCATGTTGACGCTTACGTCCCTCGGCGGTGCCGGCACCGTCACAGGCTCGAAACATCTTCTCACCCATGGCGACACGCGCATCCTGATCGACTGCGGGCTGTTTCAGGGCCTCAAGAATCTGCGCGAGCTGAACTGGCAGGACTTGCCGGTCAAGGCGTCGAGCATCGATGCCGTTGTGCTGACGCACGCCCACCTCGATCATTCGGGCTATCTGCCCAAGCTGGTGCGGGACGGGTTTCGCGGCCGTATCTACGCAACGGCCGCGACATGCGATGTAGCGCGGCTCATTCTCAAGGACAGCGGGTTCCTGAACGAAAGAGACGCCGATTTCGCCAATCGCCAGGGCTTCTCGAAACACAAGCCCGCGCTGCCGCTTTATGGTGTGCGCGACGCGGAACGCGCGATCGAAGCCTTTTCGATCGTGCCGTTTGACGACGCGGCCGAACTGCCGGGCGGTGCCCGGCTGACCTTTCGCCGCGCAGGTCACATCCTGGGGGCGGCCGTCGCCCAAATCGAATGGGCCGGTCGCCGCATCGCCTGTTCGGGCGACCTTGGACGCTATGGCGATCCGGTCATGCTCGATCCGGCATACATCGCCGAAGCCGATTATGTGCTGATCGAATCCACCTATGGAAACCGCACACACGATCCGGCGGACGCCACCGACGCGCTGGGCACCGTGATCGAACGCACGGTGCAGCGCGGCGGAACAGTGGTGATCCCGGCCTTCGCGGTCGGCCGCGCGCAATCCTTGCTCTACCACCTCTGGAAGCTGAAGCGCGCGGGGCGTCTTGTGCATGTCCCGATCTATCTGGACAGTCCGATGGCGATTGCAGCGACCGGGCTGCTTCATGCCCATCATGACGATCATCGGCTGACATCCGGCGAGTGCGATGAAGTCTGCACCATCGCCACCTATACGCGCGAGGTCGAGGAATCGAAGGCGATTTCGGCCAGTGAGTGGCCCAAGGTCGTGATCTCGGCAAGCGGCATGGCGACGGGCGGCCGTGTTCTTCATCATCTGAAGGCGTTTGCGCCCGATCCGAAGAATCTCATCCTCCTTTCCGGCTTTCAGGCGGCGGGAACACGGGGACGGGCGATGTCGCAGGGCGCGCGCGAAGTGAAGATCCATGGCCAGTGGATTTCGGTGCGCGCTGAGGTCGACGAGCTGTCGATGCTTTCGGCTCATGCCGACGCCGATGAGCTGATGCGGTGGCTCGGCGGATTCCGCAAAGCCCCAGCGCGCGTGTTCATCGTGCATGGCGAGGCCGATGCGTCCGAAGCCCTGCGGGGGCGGATCGACCGCGAGTTGGGATGGGATGCCGTCGTGCCGCGCCAGGACCAGGTGTTTGAGCTGTGACGGAACGACAGGACATCGTGTCGGCCGCGCGGCCG
>NZ_JXQC01000001.1 GCF_001305965.1 Erythrobacter sp. SG61-1L | reverse complement strand
ATCCCGCCCGCCCCGCCGCGCCGCCAGGTGCCCGCCAAGCCCAGCCCGGAAATCGCCGACAAGACCAGCCTGCTGGACCTGAACGACAAGGTCTGCCGCTGGCCGATGGGCCATCCGGGCGAACCCGATTTCCACTTCTGCGGCGAAAAGGTGAACCCCGGCTTCCCCTATTGCGTGGAACATTGCGGCCGCGCCTATCAGGCCCAGCTGCCGCGCGGCGCCCGGCGCCCACCTCCGCCCCTGCCCTTCGGCGGCCCGCGGGTTCGCTAAGGGTTTGAGGCAGTAATACCGATTCGAAAGGCGTCCCGGATCTGCTCCGGGGCGCCTTTTTCGTAATCCCCGCGTCGTCCCGGACTTGATCCGGGACCGCTGCGGGCCGGGCACGCCGCCCATTTTCGTCATTGCGAGCGCAGCGACGCAATCCACTGCCTCGCGCGCAGGCTCTGGATTGCCGCGCGGCCTTGCCGCTCGCAATGACTGGCAAGGCAGACACACCCCATCCTCCGCTGGCGAATGCGGAATAACGCCGGAAGGGAAAACCAGTCGGACGGGTCCGGGCCGGTGTTTCGGGGCGCCCGCATGGGAGCCCGGTGACGCGGTTTTGTCTGCGAATGGCGGGTTAAGTCCGCGAGAACTCACCGCTCGGCCCTTTCCGGCTCAGACGGGGGCAGCGAAGGGCTCGCAAGTGAGCCGCCCCCGGCGCTAACCGCGCAGCCCTCGCCGTGACATTCGGCGAGAGCCGGCGCCTGTGCCGGCAGAAGGTGCGGACGCTTCCGTGAAAGGCGAGCGAGGCGTTGCTATCCGCCTGACCTCACCCGGCTCACCCGAAACGCCGGCCCGGAAACGGAGGAACCAAGAGCGAAGCGCAAAGCGCCCCCGACCCGCCGCTGGAGCCAGTTGGTTACTGGCGGGCGAGCATATAGCCAATATGGTTCGTTTTGTCAAGATGGGGAACCAGAATCCCCACTCACTCGCGCGTCCTTAGGCAGGCTCAGGACGAACGGAGGTTGGCGTAACCATCACAAATCGTCATGCTGAACTTGTTTCAGAATCCATTTCGCCGGATTGAACCGCAGTTCGTGAGCAAGAATGGATCCTGGAAACGCAGCAGTGCCTGCACAAACGAGTTCAGCATGACGGATTTGCCAATTCCCACCTCGCGTCCGAAATTATCAAAGCAACCTTTTCAGACCAGACGACATTGCGGACACTGATCATCTCGCATATCCTGACTTGCACTAGGATTGGGGGACATCGGTGAAATTACGCAAAGCTACTGCGTTAAGCGCAATAATAATTGCTGCGGCAGGGATCACGACAGCAGCCGATGCACAGACACGCGAAAAGATAGGGCTTCCAGTCACAACGCCAACAGGATCGGGGATCTTGTTCTCTTTTAGCTTGATAGGGCCGGCCGATGATGTCGAAATAATCAAAAATCGTATGGCTGAATTAGGATGCCCACCCCCTCTGGTTCGTGATGCCGGATCGGAAAAGAAAATTTTTGCTCCGTTTTCCAACCGTTGCGACGAATCCGAGGCGGTGATTTTTTTGCAGGATATTCAATCTGGAAAGTTTCCTAGAACGCATTCCCTGGATGTGCAGTACTTTCCTGCCGAACAGGGCAAATAGACAAATTGCCCAGCAATCATTCTACCTTCCTCCCCAGACCTGCCGAATGCCGCCATTCCGGACGACAATAGTGCGGAGGTTCCCAAACTCCGTTCACCCTGAGTTTGTCGAAGGGCACGGGAAACCGGCGGCCCAATACCACAATTCGTGCTGTGCCAGCGCCAGTACGCGTCCTTAGACAGGCTCAGGATGAACGGCTGTGGCGAATGGACATAAGGCCCCAAGCTGACGCCCCGCCGAACCGTGACGTGGCCACCCGGCCTAGCTCCCCGGAACGGCGGGCACCACGGCTTTGCCGTCCCGCCATTCGATCAGGCCCACCTGGTTGCCCGCAGGATCGGTGATCATGCCCAGCACAACCACGCCGGGCACTTCCAGCCGGGGGAACACCACTGCGCCGCCCAGTTCCACGGCCCGTGCCTGGGCCGCAGTGACGTCCGCCACGCCGAAATAGAGCGCGCTGCCGGTTTCCGGGCCGAGATTGGGCGGTTCCACCTGCAGCATGCCGCTCATTTCCGGCTGGGCAGGAATGGTCAGGCTGCCATCCTCGCCGATGGTCCAGCCGAACATCCCGGCATAGAAGGCGCGCTGGGCGGGAAGGTCCGGGCCGGCGATGTGGAAATAGACGAGCGGCGCGGGCATTTCAGGCTGCGCCTGCGCCGAAGCCGGGGTGGCCAGAACGGCCAGCCCCGCCAGAACCACAGCCTTTACCCGCATCGCCGCTCTCCATCGGTCAGTTCTGCTCGCTGGAGCTGAATTCCAGCCCGCCGCCCTGAACATCCTCTTCCCTTACCACGGGGCGATTGCCGGTGGCGAGGAGGTTGCGGGCCATGTCGGCGCGCATGCTCTCGAACACTACGCGGCCCTGCGGCGGTTCCTGCACGGGGAAGGCTTCTTCCATCTCGCGATTGCGCTGCTGCACTTCGGGCAGGAATTCGCGGTTGGTGAAGATGTGGAAGCGGTTTTCCTTGATCGCATCCACCACTGCGCGGCCGGTATCCAGCGGGTCGATCGCGGCGCGAGCGGCGTCCCACAGGGCCTTCTGGAATGTGCCTGCCGCTTCCTCGTTGAAGTCGGTCTCAGGCTCGTCTTCCGGCGGGTGGAGCATACCGGTGCGGGTTGCACCGGGGAACAGGCAGGACACGCCGATACCCAGCGGCGCCAGTTGCATCCGCAAGCTCTCCGCATAGCCGCGCACGGCATATTTGGAGGTGGAATAGGCGGCAAAGCCCGGCAGCGGCACAATCCCGGCCATGGAGGAGGTGCAGACCACATGCCCGCCCTCGCCCTGCGCCTTGATGATCGGCACAATGATCTTGCTGCCATTGATCACCCCGCCCAGATTGACGGCCATCACGCGATCAAAATCGGTGAAGTCGGGATCGTCCGCCGTGCCGCCGCCATTCACGCCGGCATTGTTGCACAGCACGTGGATCTTGCCGAACACATCCAGCGCCTCCTCCACGGCGGCCTTCAGATTGGCCCGGTCGGCCACGTCTGTGCGGATGAAATGGGCGGCATTATTGCCCTTCAGGGCGGCCTTGGCGTTTTCGATGTGGGAGGTGCTCCAGTCGGCCACCACCACCTTCATCCCCTCGGCCAGAAAGGCGCGGACCATGCCGAAGCCGATCCCGTTCGCGCCGCCGGTGATGAAGGCCACCTTGCCTGTCAGTTCCTGCATGTTGTTCCTCTCCAGTGGGCCTCGCGGGCCGGTTCATGCCGGGCCCGTCGAGGCAGAAATCTTCCGGCTATTCGCCTTCTTCCCGGTAGTTGCCGAAGCTGTCGACCACTTCCATCCGGTCAGGCGTTGCGTCCAGAACGGCCTGCGCGCGGGCGCGCATGGCATCCTTGTACATGCCATGGGTGATGACATAGGTGGTGTTGTTCAGGATCGCATCGGCCACCAGATTGCCGACATCTTCCGGCTCCATCCAATTATCGCCCACGATGCGCCGGGCTAGCTTCTTCTCGCTGGCCTTGAAGCCGCTGCCTTCGCGCAGATGTTCGGGCCGGTTGTCGATGGTTTCGTGGATGTTCGACTTCACCGGGCCGGGCAGCAGGATCGAAACGCCGATATCGTGCTGGGCCAGTTCACCCTTGGCCGCTTCGCAGAAATGGCACACGGCGGCCTTGCTGGCGGCATAGATCGCCATTTGCGGGGGCATCACCACTTCGGCGGCAAGGCTGGCGGTGGAAACGATATGCCCGCCCCGGCCATGGGCCACCATCTGCGGCAGGAATTCGGTGAAGCCGTTGATCACCCCGCCCACATTCACGCCGAAGCCGAAATCGTAATCGGCATAGGTCGCTTCCAGCAGCGGGCCTTCCAGCCCGACGCCGGCATTGTTCACCAGAATGTCGATCCCGCCGAATTCGGCCTTCATCCGTTCTGCCGCCTCGCGATATTTCTCGCGATTGGTCACGTCGAGCTGGAGAGCGGAAACCGCGTTGGATTGTCCGCCGCCTGCAAACAGGGCCAGCGCGTGGTCGATATGATCCTGCCGCAGATCGGCAATCACCACTTGCGCGCCGCGTTCAATCAGCACTTTGGAAATGCCCAGCCCGATCCCGCTGGCCCCGCCAGTGACGAACGCAACTTTTCCTTCGAAACTTCCGATCGGCATCATCAACTCCCAATTCGCTTTTCCGGTATCTGGCATGCAGGCCCCGCCCCGTCTATGGCATGAACGAAACCGGTCAGGAGAGAAATTCCGTGAGCTACAGCTTCCACGCCGCCGTCGTGCCCAGCCTGCTGCAAATCCTGAACGGCTCGCTCGCCTGGCTGGCCAAGGCCGAGATCCATGCGGCCGAAAACGGCATTTCCGAAGAGGAAATGATGGGCGCAAGGCTGGCGGAAGACATGTTCCCCTTCAACCGGCAGGTGCGCGGCTTTGCCATGCATGCGCAAGGCGGGATCGAGGGGGCGATCAAGGGCGTGTTCTCACCCGATATGAGCCCCCCGCCTGCCACATTCGCCGGGCTGAAGGCCCGCGTCGGCTCTGCGGCCAGCTTCCTTGCCGGGCTTGATCCGGCCGAAGTGAACGAGTTGGTAGGCAAGCCGATGCGCTTCGTTTTCGGCGAGACGGACCTGCCCTTCACGGCCGATAATTTCCTGCTCAGCTTCTCGCAGCCGAACTTCTATTTCCACGTCACCACATCCTACGCGATCCTGCGTGGCATGGGCGTGGAGATCGGCAAGATGGACTATCTGGCCAATCTGCGCACCGGCACGCCGCAGCAGCCCTTCTCGCTGGCCAGCGCGCCGGAAGTGTAAGGCCGCCCGCCTGCCTAGGCAGGCTTTCCGGGCAGCAGGAACACGACATAGCCCTTGAAGTGCGGGTCGCTCACCAGCCCCCTGGGCGCACGCCATTCGCCACCATCGACTAGCGCCACCTTGTAAGGCAGGCACAGACGAGAGAGCGAGGCGAGGTAGCTTTCATAGCCGGGAATGGTGCTGCGCCCCTGATAGGTCTGCACCACGATTTCATCCACGATAGTGCCCAGCCGGGCCAGTGCTGCCGGGTCGCCATGCGCGCTCCAGTCCATCAACCCTGTGATGGAAAGGCGCATTCCCGTCGGCAGATCGCCGCGCAATTGCTGCAGGAAATCGGCATAACGATCGAGGTGGAGCGTGGCGGAATCGAAATCCACCTGCACTCCGCGCAGATTGGCCCCGGCAGCCTGCCAGCGCGCCACTTCCCGCAGCAACTGGCGCGTGACGTCCGGCGTCCAGTCGATCCGTTCCACCCGCAGCACCAGCCAGACATCGGCATGGCTGGCGCGGGGCGGCTGCGGGCGAAGCGGCACGAAACGCGAATTATCCGCCGCGCGCACTTCACCCGCCAGCACATAGACTGTCTTCGCCCTGTCCAGCACGGGCGGGGGTTTTACCCCTGCCCAGAGGAAGAAGGCATCATGGGCAGAGGCACTGACCCTTCCGCTATCGGGCACGCTTTGTCCGCAAGCCGCCAGCAGCAGGGCCGCCGCCAGCGCGGCGAACCGGAAAGGGCGCGCCTTACCAGTAATATTCCAGCCCCTTGGCCCATTTGGTGTCGGCATATTGGCGCTTCAGCGTGTTGAACCACGCCTTGCGCTGTTCGATGGGCACTTCGGCATCGCCGCAACTGTTGATACCCGCCGGGGCGTAGCAACGCACCGCGCGGTAAAGCGCATAGGCCTTGTCCGCCCGCGCCGCGGCGGGATCGGCGATGATCGAACTGTAGAAGCTGCCGCGCGGGATCGGCGTGCCGGGGAACAATTCCTTCCCGCTGCCCAGCCCGCCTGCCTCGGACGTGTCGGCGCCGAGATAGAAATCGTCGAAGCCGTTCAGGCGATAGAATTCGCCCAGACACAGGCGGCCCTTCACATCCTTCGCATTCTTCGCCAGAGCCGCCGCCGTCTGGCTCAGCGCGGGGCAGGCATAGCCGTCGCTGAAGCGCCCCGCGGCGAAGAGCCCGACCGGCACCGTTTCAGCCGTTGACAGGCTCCACAGCCCTGCATCCGCATTCGCGCCGGACGGCACCAGCGGCAGATCTTTCAGGAACCCGGCATAGAATCCGCGTGAAAGCTGCTTGTAGAGCAGAGTGAACAGCGCCAGTTGGCGTTCTTCCACCGGGCGCTGGGCATTGTCGGCCGCACCGCGCAGAATGTCCGGCCCCACCGACCGTTCGATCAGCAGCTTGCGGATCATGCTGTCCTGCACCGGCGATTGGGCGGCAAACACCTTGCCCGCCTGCCCGGCCCGATCCCAGTGGAGCGCCAGCCCCAGTTCCGCCGCGGGGCGCTGATACAGGCCGGCGGAACCGGTGATAAGCCGCCGCCAGAAGGCTTCCTCACCCGGATCATTGGAGGCCGCCAGCGCCTGACCGCGCAGCACCTGACGGCTGAAATCGAGCGCGGAATGGGCCGTGGTGGCCGTCGCATCGGGAATGCGCAGCAGCACGTCCTGTGCATCGCCCGCGATGTAGAAGGAATAGGTGGCGCGCAGGAACTGGTAGAGATCCTCCCGCCCCTTGAACAAGGGCTCCTGCGCGGCAAGTTCCGCCTCGTCGATAGGCTTGGGGCCGTAGGCGTAGAATTCCTCCGTATCCTCTTCGGCCGAGCCGCGCATACGCATGAGGTCGTAAGTGGCCAGCAGCAGCGGCGTGTCGATGGCGGTTTCCGCCCCCTTCGCCAGCAGCAGCTTGTTGTCGATCTCCTCGATCAGCGCCTCTTCCAGCGCGCTGCCGGGCACGGTTGCAGCCAGCAGGGCCTCATAGGCATCCGACAACCCGCCCAGATCGCCGCCCAGCCACAGCACGCGGCGCTGCAACCCCTTGGCAGAGGCGGCGTAGGCGCCCTTGGGATAGGCCTTCAGGTAATCCGCCAGCGCCTTGCCCGCGCTCTGCGTGGCGGGCTTGTCAGTCGATTCCGCGCCGGAGAACGATCCCCACTCATCGAAGGCCACGGCCTGCGCCGCGTTCAGTTCCACCCGACCCTGCATATAGCGGGCGGTTTCCTTCACCCATGGATCGCTCGCCTGCGCCAGCGCGGCAAAGCCGCTGCGCGCGGCCGCCCAATCTTCGCCATAGAAGGCGGCGGAAGCGACGAGGTAGGAGACGAATTCCTTGCCCGGCTTGCTGGAGATGCCGACCGGCCAGGCGGGTGCCGGGGCGCTGGTGCTGTCCCGCTGCCTTACCCAGTAATCCGCCCCGAAGCTGGAACAGATCGGCGCCAGTTGCGCGCGGGCAGCCAGCAACGCCTCGCGGTCTGCGGCGGAGAGCTTGCCATTGGCCGCCACGGCCCCGGCAAAGGCCGCATCGCCGCCCTTCAGGCTGACGCAGCGGCTGCCGTAATAGTCATTATCCTCCCACTGGCTCTCGGGATAGGAAGCCTGCGTGAAGATGTGCCAGTCAAAGAAGGTGCGGCCGAAGCCCTGATCCCATTCCTGCACCGGATATTCGCCCGGCTTGCCCGCCAGCCCGGCCCGGTCACGCAGCAGCAGGGCCAGGTTCACGCGCGTATCGTTGCCGGGGGACATCACGATGGAATTGGCGCAATCCAGCCCGGCCCGGTCGAGCGTCCAGCCAACCGAACAGCCATAGTCGCCGCTCGCGCCCGCAGGCCCGGCAGCCATCCATGCCCCTGCCGCAACGCCCAGAGCTGAAACCAGCCGCCCAATCCGCATCACACAATTCCTCCGCGCCAAGCTGGCGGGCATTTTCCCGCGCGCGGCCGCTTATGGCAAGGGCGAAGCGGGGAAACTCGCTTGTGGAAATCCGCAAAACTGTAACGGTTTCGTCGCGGTAGGGTCACGCAATGCTCATATGGGCGTCATCCGTAAAGCGGGCGCGGCATGGGCCGGCCTGCCAGACGGGACATTGCTCTGATGAAACGCGAAGCATCGCTCGATGCGCCGGCAGGCGGCAAGCTGATCCATGGCGCTGCCGTCAGCACCTCGGGCCTGAACGGCACCGCCCTGCTCGAAAGAGCCTTTGCCTTTGCCTTCCGCGGGCTGGTCTATCCGCAGATCTGGGAAGACCCGGAAGAGGATATGGCAGGGCTGGAGGTGAAGGAGGGGGACCGGCTCGTCACCATCTCCAGCGGCGGCTGCAATGCCCTGAGCTATCTCACCGCAGGCCCTGCACAGGTGACAGCGGTGGACCTCAATTCCGCCCATGTCGCCCTAGGCAATCTCAAGCGCGTGGCAGTCACCCATCTGCCCGACTATGCCCATTTTCGTCGCTTCTTCGGCGATGCGGATGCGAAGGAAAATGTGGAGGCCTATCGCCGCCACATCGCCCCGCATCTCGACGAGCGATCGCGCGCCTATTGGGAAGCGCGCGACATGATGGGCCGCAAGCGCATCGGCATCTTCGCTCGCGGCGCCTATCGCTATGGCTTGCTGGGCAACTTCATCGGCCTCGCCCATTTCCTCGCCCGGTTGCACGGGGTAAACCCGCGCGACATCCTGAAGGCCGAAGGGATCGAGGCCCAGCGCGCCCATTTCGAGGCGCAGTTCGTGCCGATCTTCGACAAGCCGCTGATCCGGTTGCTGACCAACCACCCGGCATCCCTGTTCGGGCTGGGCATTCCGCCCGCCCAGTATGACAAGCTGGCCGCCGGGCGCAGCATGGCCACCGTGCTGCGCGAAAGGTTGGAGAAGCTGGCCTGCGACTTCCCCTTCGCGGAAAACTACTTCGCCTGGCAGGCCTTTGGTCGCGCCTATGAGAAGACGCCCGCCGCCAGCCTGCCGCCCTATCTGCAGGAACGCCATTACGACGCCCTGCGCGAGCGGATCGGGCGGCTGGATGTGATCCAGGCCAATATGACCGACCATCTGTTCAAACAGGAAGCGCAGAGCGTGGACAAGTTCCTGCTGCTCGACGCGCAGGACTGGATGACCGACCGCCAGCTCAACGAGCTGTGGGGCCAGATCTGCCGCACCGCCGCCCCCGGCGCGCGGGTGCTGTTCCGCACGGCCGATGAGCCTTCGCTGCTCCCCGGCAGGCTGGCGCAGGGCCTGCTGGACATGTGGGATTATCGTGAGGACCGCTCGGCCGAACTGACGAAGCAGGACCGCTCCAGCATCTATGGCGGGACGCATCTCTATGTCCGTCGCGACTGACGCAACCGCCCCCGGTGCGGGCCATGCGGCGCAGATGGACGCGGTCTACGCGTTCCAGCGCCACATCTATGACCTGACCCGCAAATATTACCTGCTGGGGCGCGACCGGTTGATCGCAGGGCTGGATGTGCCCAGCGGCGGGCAGGTGCTGGAAGTGGGCTGCGGCACGGCGCGCAATCTGGCACTGGCCGCGCGACACTATCCCGATGCGCGGTTCCACGGCCTCGACATTTCGGCAGAGATGCTGAAATCGGCTCACGACACGTTGGAACGCGAAGACCTGGCCGGGCGCTGTGCGCTCGCGCTCGGCGATGCCGCCGCTTTCGATCCGCAGGCCCTGTTCGGGCGCGAACAGTTTGACCGGATCGTGTTTTCCTACACTCTCTCCATGATCCCGCCATGGCGCGAGGCGCTGGCCCATGCCTGCCCGCTGCTGGCTCCGGGCGGAGAAATCCACGTGGTCGATTTCGGTCAGCAGGAACGCCTGCCCCGCTGGTTCGCCAGCCTGCTCAAGGCATGGCTCACCCGCTTCCACGTTAGCCCGCGCGCGGAACTGTTCGCAGTGGGCGAGGAACTGGCCGCACGCCACGGCCTGACCTGCGAGACGACGTCGCTCTATCGCGACTATGCCCGCGCCATGGTGCTTCGCCGCCCGGCGGCCTGAGGCAAATCCGAGATTGGTTAGTACGTCCCGATCCTCTCCGTCCTGCACAGCAGGATGGGGAGGGGGACGTACTAACCAATCTCGGATTTGCCTCAGGCC